>JAGDDD010000031.1 GCA_017958225.1 Alphaproteobacteria bacterium | reverse complement strand
GGCCATGCCGCCCAAAGTTTTCATCAACTCGGTCAGCATACCTTTTTTGCCAAAGATTTCTACGCGGGCATTTTCCAACGCCGCGACATCAGAGGCCTTTTGAATCTTTTCAAGGGCTGTGCTTTGTAATGTTTCAATCATTGTCACTCCTTATTATAAAAAAAGAGCCGCAATTTTGCAACGCGGCTCTATGTCATAAAGAAAGCATTTTACTTCAACGCCGCTTTGGCTTTTTCCACCAGACCGGCAAAGGCGTTCGGATCGTTCAAGGCGATGTCAGCCAGGACTTTGCGGTCCAAGGAAATGTTGGCCTGTTTCAGCCCGAACATAAATCGGGAATAGGTCAAGCCGGCCGGACGAACACCCGCGTTGATACGCGCAATCCACAGTGCGCGGAAAGTTGTTTTCTTTTTGCGTCTGTCGCGGTAAGCATAAACAAGCGCTTTTTCAACTTTTTCTTTGGCGACTGTGAAGACTTTGGAGTTACGCCCTCTGAAGCCTTTTGCTAATTTTAAAATCTTGTTGTGTTTTGCACGGGACACAACCCCTCTTTTTACTCTAGCCATAATTCAACTCCTACGATACTTTCAAAAAACGCAAAACTTCTTTGAAGTTGGTCTTATCCAAGATACGACCACCACGAGCCTGACGTTTCATTTTTTGAGGTTTAGCAGATAAACAATGGCGTTTAAATGCGGTATTTCTTTTGATTTTTCCGGTTCCTGTCAATGAAAACCGCTTTTTGACAGAACTTTTTGTCTTTAATTTGGGCATTTTCATATCCTTTAAAAGTTAAGTAAAACAAAGCGTCGGAAGGTAACCCAATTACCTTTTTGACGCGATACGGGATGCATTATACAATAAGTGTTGTTTTAATGCAAGTGTTTTTTTTAAAAAACTTATTCCATACCCAACGCGGTCTTGTAAGCGTCAAGCAAAAACTCCACTTCCGCGCGGTCGGCAGGGTTCATCCGGCGCAGGCGCATAATCTGGCGCATAATCTTCGGATCAAAGCCGTTGCCTTTGGCTTCAGCAAAGATGTCGCGGCAGTCGGCGCGCAGGTCCTTGATTTCCTGTTCCAACCGTTCGATGCGGTCAAAATAGGCGTTGAGTTGTTGTGCGTTCAAATTTCCCGAATTGACAACGGGTTTTTCATTTTCAGACATGGGACACCTTTATTTAATAGGGATAATCTTGACGGCAACCGCCAAAGCATTGTTGAGTTCTTCGTTCGTCAGCAAGCCGTTTTCCACAGGGTGCAAAGCGCGAATAGATTCGATATCCTTGTGCGTTTTCATACGAATACCGTTGATAACCGCGCGTGTGGTGTGCATCAGTTTCACGATTTGCGCATCGGACAGTTCCGGATGTGTTTGAATAAGCCAGGCAATAGCGCCCAAGCGCGCCGACTTGGTGGCCGGTGTAGAACGTTTGGCGTTCTTTAATTTTTCCAACTCTTCGCGTTGAATGAGTTGTAATTGTGCTTTCGGATCTTTTTCGCAACGAGCAATTTCCTCGGCGGTCAGTTGTCCGTTGATAATCGGGTTAAAGCCCATGATTCGCGCAGCAGTTTCTCCGTCGGCAATGGCTTGCACTTCCAACGGGTGCATTTGACAGAAAGTGGCAATTTGATCAAAAGTCAGCGCGGTGTTTTCAACCAACCAAACCGCAGTCGCTTTGGGCATAAGAGGACGCTTCATAACAATACCTTTCATAAATTACATTTCAGATAGACACAGCATAGCGATTTTTTTGCAAATGTAAAGCAAAAAGTTGTGAAAGGCGGAAAAGGTGGCGAAATTGCAGGGCAGGTAGGAAAAATGGAATAAAAAAAAGCCCCGAGAAAACTCGAGGCTTTTTTTGATTTGGCTATTAGTCTGGATCGCCAGCCGCAGTATAAACTGGGCCGGGTGAGTCTAAAGTACCCCAGGTACTACCTCCGAAGGTGAAATGACTTGGGACTGGGGAGACATTGACTTTAGCGGCAAACGCCTTGGCCAGGTCACCAGTTGAACCTCCGGTTAAAGTAACTTGGCATGTGGCTGTAGAACCGCTACGAGCGCACGCAATCGCGCTGGCGCCGGTAGGCAACGCTTCTGACAAAATGTTTGCGCATTTACGGTTGGCTACGTCTCCGATGCCCGTTCCACTGCCGCGGACTTCCACCCAACAACGGTTGGTGTAGTCCAAAATGTTATTGACACGGTTGGAACGCATAGCACGTGTGTAACCAGCTAAACCACCAATGGACAGCACGCCGATAATGGCGAGCACGCCCAACATTTCAATCATTGAACGACCAGATTGTGTTTTCATAATTTTAATTCCTTTCTGACAAATAATTAGAGGTTGTATTTGGCGGTTGGGTTGGTCGTTGAGGTTGCGCAAGACCATGTAACACCGCTACCTGATTTGGCTGTCAACGATGTGCAAACGCCAGAATCGACCGTGCCTGTGCCCGTGATAACAATTTTGTTCGCATCAGCGCCTGTTCCGACGGCAACAGCAACGCTTGTCACAGGGCAGGGATCGCCAGCCAGGAAACCAGTCGTGCCAGAGCAAGAAGTGGTTGTCAAAGAACCCTTGATGCCATACTGTTCTTGTGCGGCGACAGAGCAGCGATTAAAGTAATCCATGATTTGATTGGCTTGGTGCGCATTCATCGCACGTGTGTAGCCGGCTAAGCCACCGATGGACAAAACACCGATGATGGCCAAAACGCCGAGCATTTCGATCATTGAACGACCTTTTTGTGTTTTCATTTTTTTATCCTTTACTGTTAAAATACGAGTTGTTCTTTTCAGAACAGAAAAGTGTAACTCCACCCTTCATAAGCACAAACATATGTGTTAAAAGGTTAATAAATGGTTAATAATAAATACTTTCTTTTCAATTTTTTTTGAATATCGGCTGACTTTTTCGGGCAGCGGTCGTTTTTGTGCTGCTCAACCCCCTGTTTTATCATAATTTTTGATGGTCGAGCCTTTTGGTTGCTTGCCCTACACATATTTTATAAAAAAAGTGCTTGCTTTTTATTTTTTTTTGTGTAAACTATGCGTATATTCTCAAATATTGATTATCAGAGAGTAGGACAAAAAATCCTGCTCTTTTTTAATACAGAAAGGTTGAATATGGAATTGATACAAAAATTGGAACAACTGGTCGAGCCCGCTTTGCAGCAGGCCGGCTATGCGCTTGTGCGCTTGTTGTTTCAGGGGGATCCTTCCAATCCCACCTTGCAGGTCATGGTTGAACGAATCGACCAAGTGCCCACGACGGTGGATGATTGCGAACGAATCTCTCAACAAGTGTCCGCGTTGCTGGATGTGGAAGATCCCATCAGCGGCCATTATACACTTGAGGTCACCTCTCCCGGCATAGATCGCCCCTTGGTGCGGCCGGAAGACTTTACGCGATTCAAGGGCCAACTGTGCAAATTGGAAACCCGCTCTATGATTGACGGGCGCAAACGCTTTAAGGCCACAGTTTTGGGCTATGAAAAACCCAATGTGCTCTTTGATTTTAACGGTCAGACGATGTCCGTTCCTTTTGACGACATCTTAAAGGCCAAATTGATTTTAACCGACGAACTTGTTGCTTCGTTCTTACGCAAACATAAGGAGGAAAACTAAATGGAAACCCCGAATATTGAAATGTTACAAATCGCTGATTTAATCGCGCGCGAAAAAGGTATTGACCGCGAAGATATCTTGCACGCCATGGAGTTTGCTATCGGTCGTGCCGGTCGCTCTAAATACGGCCCCGAATACGATATCCGTGCGCAAGTGGATCGCAAAACCGGCGAAATCAAGATTGCCCGCTTTATGCAGGTGGTGGATACCGTTGAAAACGACGCGACGCAAATCTTGCTCAAAGAGGCGAAAAAGAAAAATCCCGATGTCAAAGTCGGCGACTTTATCAGTGATCCTTTGCCCCCGATTGACTTCGGACGAATCGCCGCGCAGACCGCAAAACAGGTGATGACGCAGCAAATTCGCGATGCCGAGCGCTTGCGCCAATTTGACGAATACAAAGACAAGAAGGGCGAAATCATTCATGGTATCGTCAAGCGCGTTGAATTGGGCAACATCATTGTGGATATCAACAAAGCCGAAGCGATTTTGCGTCGCGACGAGCAAATCCCAAATGAAGTCTTCCGTGTCGGTGATCGCGTGCGCGCGTTGGTATTAGATGTGCGCTCCGAGCCCAGAGGTCCTCAAATCTTTTTGTCCCGTTCTCATCCGAACTTCTTGGCCAAGCTGTTTGCCAGCGAAGTGCCTGAGGTTTATGACGGTGTGATTGAAATCAAGGCGGTGGCTCGTGACCCGGGCTCGCGCGCCAAAGTGGCTGTCTATTCCAAAGATTCGTCTATTGACCCGCGCGGTGCCTGTATCGGTATGCGTGGTGTGCGCGTTCAGGCCATTGTGACCGAACTGCAAGGCGAAAAAATCGACGTGGTCTATTGGGCGGCGGATCCTGCGCAATTTATCATCAATGCGTTGGCGCCTTCCGAAGTTGTTAAAATCTTCTTGGAAGAAGGTTCGAAAAACGTGGAAGTGGTTGTGCCTGATGAGCAATTGTCTCAAGCCATCGGTCGTCGCGGACAAAATGTGCGTCTGACCTCGGCTTTGACCGGCTTTCATATTGACATTATGAACGCCGAACAGGAAAGCGAACATCGTCAAGCCGAAGAAAAAGGCCGTTTGGAATTATTCACTTCGGCTTTGGATGTGGATGACATGATCGCTCACTTGCTGATTCAAGAAGGCTTTGAAAAGATTGAAGATGTGGCCTTTGTGGCGGTGGATGAGTTGGCCTCTATTGAAGGTTTTGATGCCGAGTTGGCGCAAGAATTGCAAAATCGTGCCAAGGCCTTTTTGAGTGCCAAGGAAACTGACTTGCAGAAAAAGTTGGCGGACTTGAAGTTGGCCAAAGATCTGACCTCTTTTGAGGGCTTGTCTTTGGAAATGTTGGTGAAGTTGGGCGAAAAAGGTGTCAAAACCTTGGACGACTTTGCTGATTTGGCCTCTGACGAGTTGGTGGAAATCGTGGGCGAGGACCTGACAGAAGCGCAGGCCGGTGCCTTGATTTTGAAAGCCAGGGAGCATTGGTTTGATAAAAAGTGAGCGTCTTTGCGATAAGAAGGATCTGCGGCAATGTTGCGTTACCAAGCAATTGTTGCCGCGGGATCAACTGTTGCGCTTTGTGGCCGGGCCGGATAACCTTGTCTATTTTGATGTGACAGGGCATCTGCCGGGGCGGGGCGCGTGGTTGTCGCCTTCTCAAACTGTTTTAGCAAAGGCTATCAAGACAAAAGCACTTCAAAAGACGTTGGAAGAGCCCACATTGCGCCTGCCGGATGATTTGGCCGAGCAAATTGCACAGCAACTGCGGCAGCGGTGCCTGCATTGGCTGGGGTTGGCTCAAAAGGCGGGGATGTTGGTCATCGGCTTTGAAAAAATCCGCACGACGCATACCGCGCTAGGCTTGCTCTTTCACGCGAACGATGGTTCTGAAAAGGAACAGGAGCGGCTGCACCTGCCGGATGTGCCGGTGTGCGACCTGTTTTCCGCTGACGAACTTTCTCATGCTTTAGGCAAAGATTTTTGTGCGCATGTGGCGGTCAATACCTGTCATTTGACAGGCAAGCTGTTAAATGATATTCTACGCTTGCGTGCGTTTATGGATGTAAAGGAATAAAATATGACTGAGGAAACAAAGAAACCTTTAAGCCTGTCAAAAGGCACTTTGGGCCTGAATAAGCCGCTTTCGTTAGGGGGCTCTATTCGTGGCGTGCAAGTGCAGGTGCGCAAGAAACGCGTATTTACACCTCAGACATCATCTGAAACGCCGGCTGAGCCGACCGCAACGCCTGTGGCGACAGATGCTGCGCAATCTCAAAAGTTGAAATTGCTCAAAGAGGCTATGAAGGTTGAAGAGCAAAAAGCCAAAGAACGTGCGGCCTTGGCGGCTCTGCGGGCACAAAAGCCGGAACCTCAGGCGGAAGAGAAAAAGCCGGAAGTCGCGACTGAGCCTGCACAAGCGCCGGCGCCGAAGCCCGCTCAAAAGCCTGTCGCCAAAACTTTCGGACAAGATGCTCAAAAGGGTGGTAAATATAAGCCGGATGAAGAAAGTGCGCGTGAAAGGACTTTTGCGGAAGATCGCTATGCCGCGCCGAAAAAATCTCGTATGAACGAAAATCGCCGCCAATCCGGTCGTATCAATGTCAATACTGTGTTTTCTGAAGAAGACGATGGCGACGGATGGCAACAAAAACGTTCGCGCAGTTTGGCCTCTATTCGTCGGGCGCGTGAAAAAGAGCGCTTGAAACATTTAACCGAGAACAAACCCGCCGAAAAAATCGTGCGTGACATTGTCTTGCCGGAAACCATTACCGTTCAAGAGTTGGCAAACCGTTTGGCGGAACGTTCGGCGGTGGTTGTCAAAACTTTGATGAACTTGGGCGTGATGGCGACCATTACTCAGACCATCGATGCGGATACCGCCGAATTGGTTGCGACAGAATTGGGTCACAAAGTGCATCGTGTCTCCGAGGCTGATGTTGAAGACAGTCTGAAAACAGCCGACGATCCGGAAGGCAGCAAGTTGCCTCGTCCGCCTGTTGTTACGGTTATGGGACACGTCGATCATGGTAAAACATCCTTGTTGGATGCTCTGCGTTCCACCAATGTGGTGGCCGGAGAAGCTGGGGGCATTACACAGCATATCGGTGCTTACCAGGTAACATTGAAAGACGGACAGAAAGTGACCTTTATTGACACCCCGGGACACGAAGCCTTTACCGCTATGCGTGCTCGTGGGGCCAAGATTACCGACGTGGTTATCTTGGTGGTGGCTGCGAACGATGGCGTCATGCCGCAGACCATTGAGGCTATACACCATGCGCAATCGGCCGGTGTGCCTATCGTTGTGGCGATCAACAAAATCGATGTGGTCGGCGCTAATCCGGAAAAAGTCAAAATGGACTTGCTCAACCATGGTATTGTGCTGGAAAGTTTGGGCGGTGAAGTGTTGTCCGTTGAAGTATCGGCTAAACAGAGAACGAATTTGGACAAGTTGGTGGAAGCTGTATTATTGCAGGCCGAAGTGCTTGATTTGAAAGCCAATCCTAACCACAGCGCCGAAGGTGTCGTGATTGAAGCGAAGATGGAAAAAGGCCGCGGTCCTGTGGCAACGGTGCTGATTTCTCGCGGCACGTTACGAATCGGCGATATTTTTGTTGTCGGACAGCAGTGGGGTCGTGTGCGTTCTTTGAACGGCGATCGTGCAACGCGCTTGAAAGAGGCAACGCCGTCTATGCCGGTTGAAGTGATCGGCTTACAAGGTGTGCCGTCTGCCGGTGATGATTTCATCGTGGTGGATAGCGAAAACAAGGCCCGCGAAATTGCCGCCTATCGTCAGCGCAAAGCGCGTGAAGCCTTGTCTGTCAAGCGCACAGCCGGCTCGACGATGGAGCAGATGTTTGAAAAGATTAAAGCCGGCGAGGCGAAGTCTTTCCCCGTGATTATCAAGGGTGATGTGCAAGGCTCTGTGGAAGCGCTTATCGGCACTTTGTCCAAGATTGCCAATGATGAGGTCCATGTGTCTATTATTCACTCGGCGGTGGGCAGCATCAACGAATCGGATGTGACTTTGGCTAAAGCGTCTAATGCCACCATTATCGGCTTTAACGTGCGTGCGAATATGGGCGCGCGGGCGTTGGCGCATCGTGACGGGGTGGATATTCGTTACTACTCCATTATTTATGATGTGGCAAACGATATGAAGAAGGCAGTGGAAGGCCTGTTGGCACCGGAAGAAAAAGAAAAGATTCTGGGCTATGCCGAAGTGCGTCAGGTGTTCAGCGTGTCCAAGATTGGCAAAATTGCGGGTTGTATGGTAACGGAAGGCCTGGTCAAGCGCGGTGCGCAAGTGCGGATTTTGCGTGACAATGTGGTGATTCACACCGGTGACCTGTCACAGTTGAAACGCTTTAAGGATGATGCCAAAGAGGTCAAGTCCGGTTTCGATTGCGGTATGAGCTTTGCCAACTATGACGACATCAAGGTCGGCGATATCGTTGAGTGCTTTGAAATTGAGCAGATTGCTCAAACTTTATCGGTGAAAGTGTAATGAAAAAAGCGCCTACACAACGTCAATTGCGTGTTGCGGAAGAGATTCGACATATCATCTCGGATGTCTTGATGAAAGTGGATCTGTTTGACGCGGATGTGATTCCTTCGCTGGTGATGGTGACCAAAGTGGAAGTCAGCCCCGATTTTTCGTGGGCGACCGTCTTTGTGCATTCCATAGGGCAGCAAGATCCGCAGGCCGTAACAGACGCTTTGCAGCAGCACAAAAGCCTGTTTCGTAAATATGTCGGGCGTCAACTAAAGATTCGCATTACACCGGATATTCGCTTTCGGTTGGACACTTCCTTTGATGCGATGGAGCAAATTGAAAACCTGTTGCGTCAGCCGGAAGTTCAGAAAGATTTGAAAAAATAAGCGTATGCAAGAAAAAAACGCCATTTCAGGTTGGCTGGTGATTGATAAAGAAGAGGGCATGACCTCGACACAGGTGGTCAGTCGCCTTAAACATATTTTTCATCCGACAAAAATCGGCCACGCCGGCACCTTGGATCCGTTCGCGACAGGTATTTTGCCTATTGCCTTTGGACAAGCCACCCGCACCGTGCCTTTTGTGATGGATGGGCTCAAGACCTATGTGTTTAGTTTGCGCTTTGGGCAGGCGACCGATACTGAAGATAAAACCGGACAAGTGATTGCGCAATCGGACAAACGCCCGACCCGCGCTGACATAGAGGCGGTGTTGCCCTGTTTCGTGGGAGACATTGAACAAAAGCCGCCGATGTATAGCGCGTTGAAAGTCAAGGGCAAACGAGCCTATGACCTGGCGCGTCAGGGGCAGGCGGTCGATTTGCCGGCACGCCGTATTCATATTGAAAGTTTGCGCCTGTTGTCGTATGAGGGGGATGTGGCCACATGTGAAGTGGTATGCGGTAAGGGCACTTATGTGCGTTCCTTGGGCCGAGATATGGCTGTAAAACTGGGCACTGTCGGGCATCTGACAGCCTTACGCCGCACCGCTTGCGGGGTTTTTAACGAAAGTCAAAAGATTTTTCTTGCACAGTTGGAAAAAATAGAGTATACTCCGAGCACTTGGGATGAGTTCATTCCGATACAAGCCGTCCTGACCGACATCTTGGAATTGGCTCTGACGGATCATGAAGCCCAAGCCGTAAGTTGCGGACAAGCCCTTAAAACAGCGGATGTTGTGAAAAGACTTGGCCGGCTCCCCGAAGGAACTTTATTAAAAGCCACTTTTGAGGGAAAGCTTATTGCCTTTATTCAATTAAGAGAGGGACGTTTTCGCCCCACTCGTGTTTTCAAATAAGGAGAAAACGATGTCGATTACAAAAGAAAAAAAACAAGCCTTGATTCAAGAGTTTGCTACAAAACAAGGTGATACAGGTTCGCCTGTCGTCCAAATCGCGATTTTGACAGAGCGTATCAACAATTTAACACAACACATGAAAGACCACAAAAAAGATTTCATTTCAAGACGCGGTCTTTTGTTGTTGGTGTCTCAGCGCCGCCGCTTGTTAGATTATGTGAAAAAACAAGATAAGGCCACTTATGATGCGCTGATTAAGAAATTAGGCTTGCGTAAGTAAGTTTAATATACAAAAAGGGCGTATAGGGTTTACGCCCTTTTTATTGGTAGTTTGAGATAGATAGAAAGGTGAAAATAAATGTCTCTATTTGATATACATAAAAAAGAAATGCAGTGGGGCCAAAGCACACTGAGCATTGAAACAGGTAAATCGGTCGCCAGGCGGACGCTTCCGTCATTGTGCGTTACGGTGATACCATGGTCCATTGTGCTGTTTGCGCGGCAAAAGAAGCCCCTGTGACCTATGAAGATTTTATTCCGCTGACAGTCAATTATATTGAAAAGACTTATTCTGTCGGCCGTTTCCCTGGTGGTTTCTTCAAACGCGAAGGCAAACCGTCGGAAACCGAGATTTTGATTTCTCGTTTGATTGATCGTCCTATTCGTCCGTTGTTTGCCAAAGGCTTTCACAATGAAACGCAGGTTACCTGCACATTGTTGAGCTATGACGGCGTGCACAGCGCGGATATCGTGGCGATGATTTCCGCTTCGGCGGCTTTGACTTTATCCGGCTTGCCGTTCTTGGGCCCCATTGCGGCCGCGAAAATCGGTTACATTGACGGTCAGTATGTGCTCAACCCGACTAAAGAGCAGTTAAAAGACAGCGCCTTGGAGTTGGTGGTTGCCGGAACAAAAAGCGGCGTGTTGATGGTGGAATCCGAAGCCAAAGAGTTGCCCGAAGATGTGATGTTGGGCGCTGTTGAGTTCGGACATCAGTCCTTCCAGGGCGTCATTGACATGATTATTTCTTTGGCGGAAGAAGCGGCCAAAGATGCTTGGGAAGTGCCTGAATTGCCGGCCGAATATGCGACCGTGCGTGAAAAATTGGTGGCGGACATCGTTCCCGATTTGAAAGACGCTTACAAGATTCATGAAAAATTGAAACGTTATGCGCAAATTGACGCTTTGCGGACAAAAGCTAAAGAAATGTTCGCCGAAGACGAAGTGTGTTCTCAATTGGTGGAGCCGATTTTCCACGAATTAGAGGCCGAGACAATGCGTCAAGAGGTTTTGAAAACCGGCGTGCGTATTGACGGTCGTGATACAAAGACCGTTCGTCCGATTGAAACAGAAGTTGGCTTGTTGCCGAAAGCACATGGCTCTGCCTTGTTCACACGTGGCGAGACACAGGCGTTGGCGGTGGCGACTTTGGGCACCGGCGAAGATGAACAAATCATTGACAGCCTGGATGGCGAATACAAGCAAACGTTCTTGTTGCACTACAATTTCCCGCCGTTCTCGGTGGGTGAGTGCGGTCGTGTCGGCTCCCCGGGTCGTCGCGAAATCGGTCATGGTAAGTTGGCATGGCGTGCCTTGCACCCGATGTTGCCGTCTGCAGAAGAGTTCCCCTATACCATTCGCGTGGTGTCCGAGATTATGGAATCTAACGGTTCGTCGTCTATGGCGACGGTGTGCGGTTCTTGCTTGGCCTTGATGGATGCGGGTGTTCCGATGAAAAAGCCGGTGGCCGGTATTGCTATGGGCTTGATCAAGGAAGGCGAGCAATTCACCGTCTTGACCGACATCATGGGTGATGAAGATCACTTGGGCGATATGGACTTTAAAGTGGCCGGCACAAAAGACGGCGTGACCGCTTTGCAAATGGATATCAAGATTACGTCCATTACAAAAGAGATTATGGCGGTCGCTTTGAAGCAAGCCAAAGAAGGTCGTATGCACATTTTGGGTAAAATGGCTGAGGCGTTGGAAGGCCCGCGCGACAGCGTGTCCGACAATGCGCCCAGAATTACCACAATTCAAGTCCCTAAAGACAAAATCCGCGAAGTCATCGGCACAGGTGGCAAGGTTATTCGTGAGATTACGGAAACAACCGGTTGTAAGGTCGATATTGACGATTCCGGCGTGTGCCGCATTGCCTCGACCGATGCCGAAGCTGGCGAAAAGGCTTTGAATTGGATCAAAGGCATAGTGTCCGAGCCGGAAATCGGAACGATTTACACAGGTAAAGTCGTCAAGATTATGGACTTCGGTGCCTTTGTGAACTTCTTCGGTTCTCGCGACGGGTTGGTTCATATTTCCGATATGAAGCCTGAACGCGTGGAGAAAGTGACGGATGTTGTCCAAGAAGGCGATGTCGTCAAGGTGAAGTTTATTGGTATGGACAGACGCGGTAAAGTGAAATTGTCCATGAAATATATCAACCAAGAGACGGGCGAGGAAATGGAACATCCCAAACCCGAACCGAAGGGCGAACACAAAGGTGACCACAAAGGTCACAAGCCTGAACACACAGAACAGGCTGAATAATCAAGCAAAATAAGCCATCCGCAAGGGTGGCTTTTTTGTTAAAATGGCGGTGTGTTTTTAAGATGATATTTTTTTCTTGCCTTTTATCAAGAAAGATATTATACTAAAAAACCAGTAGAGGCGTAGAAGGGACAAGATAATGTTTTCATGGCTCGTTGTTTTAACACTGATGGCAGCTATTGCCGTTTATTTGCTGTTTCCGCGGACAGATTTGGTCGATCTGAAAGATAAGCCCATGGATGACGTGGATGCTAAACGGCTGGTGATTGTCCATCAAGCCGCGCTCAATTTAGCCAATACCAAATGTTCCGAACTGGATGGTGCGCCACTTTATACAGCGGTCGCCGGTGCTGTGGTCAATGTTAAATGTAATGGCAAAAAATATAGCGTAGGGTCTCTCCAGTTGCCTAAGGATACCGTCCGGAAGTTCCTGCCCGAGTTTGATAAGGACCGGATGCCCAACATATTTGAGGATACTCCCGAAATTAAAGTTGAGTTGGTGTGTTTAGACGCGCAAGAGCCGTTGTCTGGGGGAGAAGAGGTTAAATATTCACAATGTGATAGCGACGCCCATCCCAACCTGGCCGCTTTCCTTGTTACCTACGCTCAAATGGACACGACGAAAAACAAATATGCAACCACTAGGCCGATGTTGCCGTATATGTTGGGTGAGGCTTTTAATTTTAAATACACGGGTAAGGTGGCAGAAATCAATGGCGTGGAAACTTCGTTGCGCTTGAACACTTATTGCGGTCATGTGGAAAGTTACAGGGCGAATCAGTTACCCCCCGAGTTCCGTTCAGGTTCCGGTCGGTATAGAAACTATAAACAGGTTCCCTTTATTCCGCAGGGTATTGGTGCAACTAAAGCCATCAGCAATACGCGTTACCAGATTGTTACATTGCCCCACGCCTTGACAAAGACATTTAATACAGGCGATTGGGTGGCTTGCATTACACCGTTAAATGACTTTGACGGAGCCAGATTAACTATAAGACTTGATTAAAGAAAGGAAAAAGAAATGATACAGTCAAAACACCAAAAAGGTTCTATGATGATAGAGGTGGTCGCGGTTGTGGCCTTGTTGGCCTTGCTGACGCCGCTGTTGTTCCGCCAAATTCAACGTCGCACGGACGAAGTGGATAATGTCCGCATTGCCTCGGTGATGCGGGAAGCCAAAGATATTGTCCAACGCGCCATTGAAGATAACGTCGATGGCTTGATAGAGGCCTTTAAAGGTAAAACAGGGACAAATGAGTGCCTGAATAAAAACACTTGGCCTGCCACGACCAGCGGCCGAAAACTTGCAGATTATGTTCCTGCCTATTATACCAGCGGTACCACCAAGGGTTTCCCCAAGGGTGTGAATTACTTTATTTGTCGTCACCTGGTGAATAATCAAACAGATCGTCCTGTGTTCTTTGGTATTGTTGTGGATGGCGCGGATGGTTTTGAACAATCATTTTTACCGGCAGCGGATATCGCTACCATGATTGGTGCCGAAGGCGGTGTCTGTGGCGGGGAACCTGATGATGATGGAATCTCGCATGAGGCCACCGGCGTGCGCGAAGGTTGGCATTTGCACGGTTTTTCCAACTTTTCATGTAGCGCTGAGCTCAATGAAATTGTGGCTTTGACCTCTTTGGTTGGGGCGTCGCCGATTGGCACAATTGATGCCGCTTCTTTGGCCGACTTTATTACAAAAGATGGCAGTGTGAGAGCCGCCTTTGTCTATGGTGAAGATATGCATGCAGAAGGCTTTACCGCCGGCAGTTCGACGGATCGTGTGTGCATTACGGATCCGTTTAACAATATAGGCACACGCACAGAAGAAGATGATGATAACTGCGTCCCTGTTTTTGAGGTGGTTTCTTACGAAAATGACGCCAAGCCGGGTGAAGTGTATATCCGCAACGCAAAGTTGATATTTGATCCGGAAACAACAGATACATATGTTCGTCCGACCGATGAAACTAATGTGCCATCGCAAGAGAATATTAGGAACGATACTAATAGGGCTACAGATCCATTGGATGGAAAATCCGTGGAATATGCTATTGATCCCACCAGCACATCCGTTATGAAAGACATTCGTTTAATTGATCGCGGGAATGCCTTGTTAAGCGATTTGTTGCCTAATTACATATTGAAGGGTGTTATGGTATCTACTGTAGATGCTGGGGTTGAAACGGATAGGGGAGAATCTCTTTCTGGTTGGACCTGTCCCCCCAATCATAAGAAAGCGGTCATTGTTGAAGGATGTACGCTTGGAACGTTATCTCAAACTGGTGGTACGTTTAGATGTACAGGCGGAACGGGAACGGGTTATACCTTCCGTGTATACAAATACTGCGTGTTTAAAAATAACTAATGCAGTGTGTGCCCGTTGGTGGCCAGCCAGCGTTTCGCTCTGGCCACATCCGGGTTGATGGCCTTTACTTTTTGCCAAAAGCGATATGAGTGATTCATCTCTGACAGGTGAGTTACTTCGTGCGCTATGACATAATCCAGCACAAACAGAGGCGCCAAGCCCAATCGCCAACAAAATGACAAATGCCCTTGTGCGCTGCAACTGCCCCACCGGCTATGCGTGTCCCGCAGTTGAATATGTCCCAACGGACGTCCGGCGTATTCGGCCGCTTTCTTTTCTATATAGGCCAGCGTTTGTCGTTTGATATAATCTGACACGCGCCGGTGCAGGTGGCAAGCCTCACCGCCGACGGACAACACACCGTCTTTTTCGCCTGTTTTTGTGCCACCTACCCATTGAATACGCAAAGGCGTGCCCAGCAAGCAAATGTCTTGTCCGTCTTGAAAGGTGCGCGAGGGAGCCGACTGTTTTAATTGCTCTTTTAGCCACACCATATGCGCGCGAACAAAGCGTTCTCCCGTCATATTTAATACATACCACGGCATCGACAGGCACGCTTGGCCTTTGCGAACATACAGGCGCATATTCTTGCTGCCCTTGCGGCGCTTAAAAAGGACGGGAATATCGTCTATCAGTATTGTTTTTTCCATGTTCTGTATTATATCATAAAAAAAGTAGTGACAAATTGTTTTTTTGTGGTATAATAGGCTCATCTAAACAGGGAAACCGTTATGGGTCAATGGAAGAACTTTTTAATGATCGTTTTTAAGTGGGCACTGCTTGTGGCGGTGGGTTTTGCTATATTTTTCTTTGTTTATGGCTTTACACCTGCACAGACGTGTTATTTCCTTTATGGGAAAGCGCAACGTGTTTATGCGTCGATCGCTTACGAGATTGAAGATACTTCCGACCGCATTTCTACAACTGTTTCAGATCCCAATTATCATATCAACGCCACAGCGGATACTTTGGAAGCCCGTTCCAAAGCCATAGCGCATTAATGAAAGAGAGTTTATTATGGCAAAAAAACATAAACGCAAAACAGCTTTTCGTAAAAAATATCCCAGTCTGTTTTCCTTGATTAAAAAAGGTATTCGCTCGCTGTTCGCTTTTGTCTGGTTCTTGTTGAAGAACTGGTTCAAGATTTTGGTCGCCATCTTGTTGGTGTGGTTGTGCTATAAAGTGTATTCCTTCCTGTATGAACGTTATTTGGAAGATCAACAGGCCTATGCTACGGTGCAGGCTGAACGTGATGCCGATACACGCGCGGTGGAAGCCGCCGCTCGTCAAGACGAAGCAGGTGCCGTTGATACCGAGGCGACAGAGGAAGAGGAAGTTGAGTGGCCTGTTTCTGACGATGTGTCGCCGGATTTCCAGCCTATTTGGGGCAAAGTGGAAGTTGTGCCCACTGACTTTATCTCTGTGGAAGCCCGCGATCGTGTCCAAGAGATAGAGGCTAATGTGTTGCGCAAACAACAGCAACAACAGCCGTAATTTTTAACATTGTTCCGGATGTAAGTGCGATTTCAATTGACCGCACGCTGCCATGATGTCTTGGCCGCGCGATTGACGAATCGGTGTGGGGATGTGGGCTGCCTCGACAATACGCTGAAAACGATGTATGGCGTTATTACTTGATGGCTCAAACGGACAGCCGACCCATGGGTTAAACGGGATCAGATTGACTTTGACTTCTAAATCTTTGACCAGTTCCACCAGTTCATGCGCGTGCTGCGGCGTGTCATTGACATCTTTGAGCATCACATATTCCATTGTAATGTATTGCCTGTGCTCCAAGGCTTGTTGATAAGCCTTG
>JAGDDD010000030.1 GCA_017958225.1 Alphaproteobacteria bacterium | reverse complement strand
TGCCCGCAAAGGACGCTTTTGTGCTGGATACCTCTGATTTAACAGCAGATGAAGTTTACGAAAAAGTATATGCTTACATTTGCTCTGTATCTTAATTTAAAGACCATCGGAACCAACCGGTCGGCAAGCAAGTGATAAAAAAGGATATAAAATATGACAAAAAAAACAGAACAAGAGGCTGTGGCCTCTAAGGAAGATTTTTCCGCACTTTTAGATGAATACATGGGCAAAGGCAAAACCTTGCAAGGCACAGTTGTGACCGGCACCGTTTTGGCGGCTCAAGATTCTGTCGTTATCGTCGATGTGGGCTTAAAATCCGAAGGTCGTATCGCTTTGCGCGACTTTGGCCCGGATGCTCAATTGAAAGTCGGCGACAAAGTCGAAGTTTTCGTGGATAAATACGAAGATAAAGACGGACAGATTGTGTTGTCTCGTGAAAAAGCCCGTCGCGAAGAAGCTTGGAAAGAGCTGGAAAAGACATTGGAAAGCGGCGAACAGGTTATGGGAACAATTGGCGGACGCGTCAAAGGTGGTTTCACTGTCGATTTGAATGGTGCGATCGCCTTCTTGCCGGGTAGCCAGATTGACGTGCGCCCTGTGCGCGACGTTGCGCCCTTGATTGGCGTTCCTCAACCCTTCCAGATTTTGAAAATGGACAAAGTGCGGGGCAACATCGTTGTTTCTCGTCGTGCCATTTTGGAAGAATCACGCAGCGAACAACGTTCCGAGATGATGAAGAACCTGTCTGAAGGTCAAATCGTCGATGGTATTGTCAAGAACGTGACCGACTATGGTGCCTTTATTGACTTGGGTGGCATAGACGGCTTGTTGCACGTGACAGACATTTCATGGAAGCGCATTAACCACCCGTCCGAAATCTTGACGGTGGGGCAGCCTGTGAAAGTGCAAATTATCAAGTTTAACCCGGATACACAACGTATCAGCCTGGGCATGAAACAATTAGAAGTCGATCCTTGGAAAGATGTTGAAAAACGTTTCCCGGTCGGCAAGAAAGTGACAGGTCATGTGACGAACATCACAGACTACGGTGCTTTCGTTGAATTGGATCAAGGCATTGAAGGTTTGGTGCATGTGTCCGAAATGAGTTGGACAAAGAAAAACATCCATCCGTCAAAAATCGTTTCGACTTCACAAGAAGTGGAAGTGGTTGTGTTGGATGTGGATGCGTCTAAACGTCGTATTTCTTTGGGCATTAAGGAATGCCAGGAAAACCCCTGGACAACCTTTATGCAGGATCACAAAGTGGGCGACATTGTTGAAGGCGCGATTCGCAACATTACCGAGTTCGGCTTGTTCATTGCTTTGAACACCGAAATTGACGGTATGGTGCATTTGTCCGACCTGTCTTGGGAAACCCCGGGCGAAGAGGCGATTAAGACTTACAAAAAAGGTCAGACCGTCTCTGCGAAGATTTTGGACATTGACGCTGAAAAAGAACGCGTCAGCTTGGGCATTAAGCAATTGACGGAAGATCCGTTTGCCTCTGCGGTCAGCACCTGCAAGAAAGGTGAAATCGTCACCGCGGTGGTTACGGGCATTGAAGACGCCGGTATTACGGTTGAAGTCAATGGTGTCAAAGGCTACATCAAAAAGTCTGATTTGTCACAGGAACGTTCCGAGCAACGTCCGGACAGATTTGCTGTTGGTGAAAAAGTGGATGCCAAAGTCACTTCTGTGGATGCCAAAACCCACAAGGTCAGTTTGTCCATTAAAGCGCGTGAAATCGAAGAGGCCAAAAAGGCGATGGCTGAGTTTGGCTCTGCCGATTCCGGTGCTTCCTTGGGCGATATCTTGGGCGCGGCTTTGAAAAAAGCCAAAGCGGCTCCGAAAGAAGCGGCCCCCAAGGCGACCAAAAAAGCCTCAACGAAAAAGGCGGCGGATAAAAAAGCCGAATAAGCCTATCGTTGCTTAAAATAAAAAGAGCCTGTTATGCAGGCTCTTTTTTTGTGTATAGGGAATTGTCCTTATGCAGTCAAAGCGGTGGTGCTTATGTATGCATATGTGGGTCAGCCTGTCTGCGTTGTTCGCCCACTTTTTGAACATACCGATCCTTCGCTGCATGGGCTTTGCGCGCTTGGTTTTGTTGGTCGTGCTGTATGTCTTGGACCAGATCGGACAGGGCGTTCGGTGAGTGTTTGCCAAAGACTCGTTCTATGATATTTTGCATAAGATGTGCCATATTCTGCTCCTGTCAATTGTCATAATGATGCGGATATGATAGCCAAACGCCGGAAAATGTCAAGGGTCTGTGATGTCAAGACAGGCGGAAGAAAGTGCCTTTGCCGACCTGAATAATGGCAGTGTTATCCAACGCGCCGACCGCTTTTAAATCGGTGATTTTTTCGTCATTGACCTTGACCGCGCCTTGCATAATCAAGCGCCGAATATCCGATTTCGACTTGTATTTGCCACTGCTAAACAGCGTTTCAATCAAAATCTGTCCGTTGTCCAAGCCCACAGCGTCAGCAATTTTTAACACCATTGCCTCGTCAGGCGCTTGCCCTTTCTGATAGGCGGTTTTGAAATACTCTTCCGCTTTTTGTGTGTCCTCTTCGGAATGATACAGGCGGACAATTTCTTTTGCCAGACCCATTTTGACATCGCGCGGATTGGCGCCGGCTTCCAACTGCTTTTTAATTTCGGCAATTTTGTCCGGATGCACGTCGGTCGCCAACTCATAGTATTTGATAATCAGGTTGTCAGGGATCTTCATCACCTTTTCATACATGACATTGGCCGGCTCAAAAATGCCGATATAGTTGCCCAGGCTTTTGCTCATTTTCTCAACGCCGTCGGTGCCTTCCAGCAGGGGCATAAACAGAGTAATCTGCGGCGCCTGTCCGTAATCTTTTTGAATATTGCGCCCCATCAGAATATTAAAGGTCTGATCTGTACCGCCCAACTCCAAATCGGCTTGTAGGGCGACAGAATCATACGCCTGCATCAAGGGATAGAAAAATTCGTGCAGGGCAATCGGCTGCTTTTTGTTGTATCTGTTTTGGAAATCGTCGCGTTCCAAAATGCGCGCAACGGTTGTCTTTGCGGCCAACTCAATGACATCTTTAAAGGTCATTTTGCCCAGCCACTCGCTGTTATAGCGCACGGTGGTTTTGCTCGGATCCAAGATTTTGAAAATCTGTTTTTGATAGGTTTCTGCGTTCTCTTTGACCTGTTCGGGGGACAGTTGCTTGCGCGTTTTGCTCTTGCCTGTCGGGTCGCCGATCATGCCCGTAAAGTCACCGATAACGATAAATACTTCATGGCCTAAGTCTTGCAATTGCTTGATTTTGCGCAAGACGACCGTGTGACCCAAGTGAATATCCGGCGCGGACGGATCCAGGCCTAATTTAATGCGCATTGGCCGGTTTTCTTTTTGCACTTGCTCTAATTTTTCCACAATTTCGGCGGGCGTGCTACCGTCAATCGCCCCTTTGAGCATAATTTTCAGTGTGTTTTGTATATCCATTTTCAGACCTCGTTATGTGTATGAGGCCAATATAGCACGAATCTTAATGCGTGGCAAGAGGCATGTGAAGCAGGGGGGTGGCCGCAAAAAAAGTCGCCGGGGGTGGCGACTTTGGAAAATGGCGGAGCGTAGAGTCTGTTGCTAGAGCAGATTTAACAGTTTTCAAGCTGCATTTTTGTTCTCATTATTTTAGTTTCATCAATCTGAATTTCAGACAATTTTTGGGACAGGCACACACGCATTTCATGCAGTTGATGCAGTTCGGATGGCGCACAAAATTTGTGCCTTCTACGGGAACATTCATGGGGCACACTTTATTGCACAGATGACAATGAATACACACTTTCTGGTCGCGCCTGATACTTACGGGGCGGATGACACTCATCAACCCATC
>JAGDDD010000029.1 GCA_017958225.1 Alphaproteobacteria bacterium | reverse complement strand
TTAACAGTAGGAGAGTAGCCTTGGCACGTATTGCAGGTGTAAATATTCCGACAGCAAAAAGAGTCGTCATTGCTTTGACGTATATCTATGGCATTGGCCGGAAAAAAGCGGAAGAGATTTGTCAGAAAACAAAGATTTCCGAAGACAAAAGAGTTCAGGATTTGACAGACGATGAAGTCTTGAGAATCCGTGAGTTGATTGACAGTTCCTATCAGGTGGAAGGTGATTTGCGTCGCGAAGTTTCCATGAACATCAAAAGAATGATGGACTTGGGATGCTATCGTGGATTACGTCATCGTAAGGGTTTGCCCGTCCACGGTCAGAGAACTCATACAAATGCGCGGACCCGTAAAGGAAAAGCCGTCGCAATTGCAGGTAAGAAGAAAGTAACGAAGTAGGAAATCTGAAAATGGCTACAAAAACAGAACACGCGCCGCGGACAAAGAACCGCGATAGAAAAAATATTACATCTGGCGTGGCTCACGTCAATTCATCCTTTAATAACGTGATGGTCACGATTACAGATGTTCAAGGTAACACTATTTCTTGGTGCTCTGCGGGTGTGAAGGGCTTTAAGGGCTCTCGTAAGGCGACACCGTATGCTGCGCAAGTGACAGCAGAGGAAGCCGGCCGCAAAGCCATGGAACATGGTATGAAGACATTGGAAGTGTTGGTGCGTGGTGCCGGCTCCGGTCGTGAATCCGCCTTGCGTGCTTTCCAAACACTGGGCTTTACAGTCACTTCCATTAAAGATGTGACGGCTGTCCCACACAATGGTTGCCGTCCTCCGAAACGTCGTCGTGTTTAATCATACAGGAGATGGATTATGATACAGAAAAACTGGCAAGATTTAATTAAACCCTCCACATTATCTGTTGAACAGATTGTTCCCGGCTTTAAAGCGGCTATCACTGTAGAACCGTTGGAAAGAGGCTATGGCACGACATTGGGTAATGCCTTGCGTCGTGTGTTGTTGTCTTCAATTCGTGGCGCGGCCGTTTCCGCTATCAAGATTGAGGGCGTTTTACACGAGTTCTCATCTATCGCCGGTGTGCGTGAAGATGTAACAGACATCATCTTAAACATCAAAATGTTGGCCTTGAAGGCGTCTGAAGAAGGCACATGCCGCATCAGTTTGCGTGCGACGGGCCCGGGCGTTGTCACAGCCGAACAGATTGAAACAAATCATGCGGTGGAAGTCATCAACAAAGACTTGGTCATCTGCACATTGGATGCGGGTGCCACCATCCACATTGACATGGTTGTCTCAACCGGTAAAGATTATGTGCCGGCTGACCAAAATCGTATGGAAAACGAAGCGATTGGTTGGTTGCCGATTGACTCCATTTACAGTCCTGTCAAGACCGTCATGTGCAAAGTGATGAACACACGTGTCGGACAACAGACAGACTATGACAAGTTGGTTTTGACAGTGGAAACAAACGGTGTTGTCTCTCCGGAAGATGCGGTGGCGTTGTCTGCGCGTATCTTGCAAGAACAATTGAAATCTTTCATCAACTTTGAAGATCCGGAAACGATTGCCGAAGATGAGAAGAAGGTTGAATTGCCGTTCCCGCCGGCCTTGCTGAAGACGGTGGATGAGTTAGAATTGTCCGTCCGTTCTGCAAATTGCTTGAAGAACGACAACATTGTCTATATTGGCGACTTGGTCCAAAGAACAGAGTCCGATATGTTGCGGACACCGAACTTTGGTCGTAAGTCTTTGAACGAAATTAAAGAAGTCTTGGAATCTATGGGGCTGTATTTGGGTATGCAAGTGCCGGGTTGGCCTCCTGAAAATATAGAGGCCTTGGCTCACAACCTTGAAGAACATTTTTAAGGTTTAAGTCCCAAGGTGGTCTTGGGCGGGTATTCTTTTCATGAAAGTGGTTGAATACCTTGTTTTATCGGTTTTGTGCGCAAAACATAACAAGAAAGGACAAGAACTATGCGTCACGGTATGACAACAAAGAAGTTGAACAGAACATCATCTCATCGGCGTGCTTTATTCGCTAATTTAGCGGTCGCCCTGATTAAACATGAACAAATTAAGACAACTTTGACGAAAGCTAAAGAATTGCGTCCGATCGTTGAAAAATTGATTACAGCGGCTCGGAAAGATTCTTTGCATGCGCGTCGCTTGGCTTTGTCTTTCTTGCGTGATGAGAAAGCCGTCGATAAATTGTTCAAGGTATTAGCCCCGCGCTATGCACAACGCAAAGGTGGTTATCTGCGCGTTTTGAAAGCCGGATTCCGCTTTGGTGATATGGCTCCGATGGCCTTTATTGAGTGTGTGGACAGAGATGTCGCCGCTAAGGGCAAAGATTCGGGTGCGCCTGTGAAGGAAGCGGCTGAAGCTGAAACTGCCGAGAAAAAGGCGAAAACAGCTGACAAGCCCAAAGCTGAAGAAAAGAAGGCTGCCAAAAAGTCGGAAGAAAAGAAACCGGCCACTAAAAAGAAGGCATAAGCGGACTTGAAAAAAAACACAAGAGGCATCCGAAAGGGTGCCTCTTTTTTTACCTGCAATTTTTTCTAGACAAAGGCCATCATTTTCCGTTATGATAAGCAAAAGAGGTCATGAAGTTATGTTGCACAATATTTGGTCTAAAATAAAATCGATTTTATGGTTAGCCTTGTGGTGTTACCTTTTGCTTGCTTTGGTAACATACTCGCCGGATGATTCGTCGATGAATACCGTGACTTCAGCCACGGTGTCGGCCAATAAGGGTGGCGTCGTCGGTGCATTTATCGCCGATGCTTTAATGCAATTTTGGGGACCGGCGTCCTATGTTATGGTGTTCTTCCTGATTTCTTGGACATTTATGTCCTTGCTGTCTTTGGTTATTCGTTTTCGTTATTTGAAAATAGCGCTGTTGCCCGTTTTGTTGATTGGAACGGCCTATCTGTCCGCTATCGCAGACAAAGGAGGCGTGGTCGGCTTTTTCCTGTATAAACTGACCCCGTGGGTCATGCCGTATTGGTTGGTGTGTATTTGCTGGGTGGCGATTATTGCCGGCACGATTTTCTGTTGCAATATTCCGGCCGTGTGGTTGGCCTGTTTGCTGTGGGCGCAAAGAAAGTGGTTCCTGCCGAAAAAGGCTCGCGTGGCTGTCAAAAAGCCTGTGCTGAAGGTGATTAAGAAAACAGCGGCTAAACAGCGCGCGGTAGAGCATAAGGCGCCGCAACCTAAGCCCTTACAAACCAAAGGCTTTACTTTGCCGGATGTGGCCTTGTTAGATCCGCCGGCTAAACAGGAAAAAGATGTTTTGACCAAAGAGATGATTGCCGAAGTGTCGCGTCGTCTGGAAGCGGTCTTGGCACAATTTAGAGTGGAAGGTAAGGTCGTGCGCGTCAGTCAGGGCCCGATTGTGACCTTATACGAATTTGAGCCAGCTCCCGGTATTAAAGTGGAACGGGTCATCGGGTTGAGTGATAACTTGGCCTTGGCCATGAAGGTCAGTTCTGTGCGTTTGTCGGTCTTGCCGGCATCCGGTATGATAGGTATTGAAATACCGAACGCGGTGCGTGCGACAGTGTATATTAAAGAATTGATAGATTCGCAAGAGTTCCGCGACCATGCAGGCAAATTGCCGGTGGTGTTGGGCAAAGACATCAGCGGACGTCCGTATTTTGCGGATATTGCCAAAATGCCTCACTTGCTGGTTGCCGGAACGACCGGTTCTGGTAAATCTGTCGGTGTCAATGCGATGATTTTATCTTTGCTTTACAGATTTACGCCACAAGAGTGTCGTTTGGTTATGATTGACCCGAAGATGTTGGAGTTTTCCGTTTATAATGATATTCCTCATTTGCTGACTCCGGTCGTGACAGAGCCGAAAAAGGCGGTTGTTGCCTTAAAGTGGGCGGTGCGTGAAATGGATAACCGCTATAGCGCTATTTCGGCGATGGGCGTGCGCAATATTGATGAATACAATGAAAAAATAGCGCAAGCCTTGCTCAACGGAACAGAATTGACGCGTCGTGTGCAAACAGGCTTTGATACAGAAACAGGCAAGCCGATTATTGAGGATCAGAAGATAGATTTGACGCCGATGCCCTATGTTGTGATTATCGTGGATGAAATGTGCGATTTGATGCTGACAGCCGGCAAGGATGTGGAAATGGCGGTGTTGCGCTTGGCCGGTAAGGCACGTGCAGCCGGTATTCACTTGATTTTGGCGACACAAAGACCTTCTGTGGATGTCATTACTGGCACTATTAAAGCCAACTTCCCGACCCGTATTTCCTTCAAGGTGCGTTCGCGTATCG
This sequence comes from Alphaproteobacteria bacterium, assembly GCA_017958225.1. Classification (GTDB taxonomy): domain Bacteria; phylum Pseudomonadota; class Alphaproteobacteria; order CAAHEQ01; family UBA3637; genus RGIG10359. Next base: position 9,741 of record JAGDDD010000029.1, on the reverse strand, counting down.
ATAGCCAGACGATTTTGGAAACGCAGGGTGCCGAAAAGTTGCTGGGCAACGGTGATATGCTCTATTCGCCAGGGACAACGCCTGTGCGCGTGCAGGGCCCCTTGGTGACGGTCAATGAAGTCAATAGAGTGGTGGCCTTCCTGAAAACGCAGGGCGAGCCGCATTATGTGGATTCCGTGATAGAAGATGTGGAAGAAGAGGGCGATATGGGCTCTGACCGCGCAGAAGGCTCCGGTAGCGGTGATTTATACGAACAGGCTGTCGATGTGGTTGTGCGCGACAATAAGCCCTCTATCAGTTATGTTCAACGGCAATTGCGCATCGGCTATAACCGAGCGGCCGACCTGATAGATCGTATGGAGCGCGAAGGCATTATATCCGCGGCATCGCCGACCGGGCGCAGAGAAGTATTGATGAGGAAAAAATGAGGAAACTGCTTTTATTGTTGGCGTGCCTATACGCCGGTGTGGCAGGGGCGGTTGTCCCTGACGCCTTGCAAACCAAGGATAATATGGCTATTTTGGGCAAGGCGGAGAGCCTGTTGAATTCGTTCACGACCATGCGCAGCCGCTTTACGCAATTTTCCAGTAAAGACGGAGATTACTTGCAGCATGGAGATTTTTATTTGTCGCGTCCCAATAAAATGCGGTTGGTGTATGATGAGCCCTCGCAATTGGAGTTCGTGGCTGACGGCTATTACCTGATTTATCATGACAAAAGTTTTGACCAGGTGTCCTATTTGGAAATCAATCAGACGCCGGCGGCTATTTTGTTAAAGCCTGATTTTTCCTTTTCTGATCCGGAATTTACCGTAACGGACATTCAACACGATTTGGATGAATACCGCATTACCGCTATCAAGACAAACGAGGAAGAATTGGGGCAATTGACATTGGTGCTGTCCGACAAGCCAGTAGCTCTGAAACAATGGGATTTGGTGGATGCCAAAGGCATTAAATCGACCGTGGGCCTGTATGAAATTGAAGAAAATGTCAAGTTAGACCCAAAACTTTTCGTCTTTACAAAATAAGTTTATAGCCTTGGTCTTCTGTGCTGAGGAACAAGCGGTGGTTGGCGCCGATTTTCTTGCGTAGTTTATAGATGTGCGTTTCCACCGTATGCGTTTCTACGCCTTCTTTGTAATCAAAAATATTCATCAGCAACTGTTCTTTTGTCGTATTCTCGTCACGGTGCTGATACAGGTAAGTAATAATGTCGGTTTCCTTTTCCGTTAAAGAAATCGTGCGCCCTGTGTCCTTATCTGTCAATTGTTTAAGAGAGGCATTGAAGATAAAAGAGGGTGTTTCAAACGACAAGGTGCTGCCCGTATTTTTCAGCCGATCGGTCAGCAAGATTTGCTGGGTCAGCGATTGAGCCGACAACGGCTTGCGCACAACCGTTACATTGGGATGGGTAATCGGCAAAACGGACGAGGTAATGAAGAATATCACGATATCCAACTCTTTATCCAGGATATCCTGCAACACATCCAAGGCATCATCGATACAGACAACATGCGCATTGGGAAGCGCCTGTATCAGTTCGTCTTTTGACTGAACACACTGCACATGGGGCGCCTGCGCAAACATATTCATAAAGGCGTCTTTAATCAGCGAGTTGGGCGTGTATATCAGAATCATCTAAAACATCCTTGCTTTTTTTTTACAATTATGTATGATAAACTGAAAAAAGGAAAGGTTTTTTTTATGATTTTAACTTTGTATGCGGCTTTAAGTTATTTGGCATACCCGTTTGTGTGGGTGCTTTTGCGCCTTCGTGAGCGGCAAGGCAAAGAGTTAAAAGAAAGATTAAACGAACGCAAAGGGCGTTATAGTCTGCCGCGCCCGCAAGGCAAATTGATTTGGGTACATGGTGCCAGTGTGGGTGAGTGCTTATCCACTTTGCCACTGATTGAAAAACTGGTGCAGTCCGGCGTTCAAGTCGTGGTCACCTCGGGAACAGTAACGTCCGCTCAATTGATGGAAAAACGGTTGCCAAAAGGCGCTTTCCACCAATTTATTCCGGTCGATTTGCCAACTTATGCGGCGGGCTTTATCAAGCATTTTCATCCGGACGCCGGCTTGTTTATTGAATCAGACTTTTGGCCGAATATTCTGCGCGCCGCCCACAAAGCCAATGTGCCTTTGATTTTGCTCAATGGGCGTATTTCGGATCGTTCTTTTGCGCGTTGGCAAAAGGCCATATGGTTTATTCGCGCCATGCTGTCCTTGTTTGTGTTGGCCTTTGGACAGACACAGGAAGATGCGCGGCGTTTGGCGGTGCTGGGCGCTAAAAATACGGTGTGTGTTGGTAATTTAAAGTTTGCGGCCTTGCCACCACCGGTAAAAGAACAAGATTTGACAGCCGCGTTGGAAAGCATAGGGCGTCGGCCTGTATGGGTGGCCGGCTCTACGCATGATGATGAGGAAGTCCAGGCGGCTCAAGTGCATTTGCAGTTGAAAAAGACTTATCCCGAGTTGCTGACGATTATTGTGCCTCGCCACCCGAATCGCGCTCAAGATATAGAAACAAAAATAAAAGAGTTGGGCCTGTCCGTTCATTTGCGCTCGCGTCAAGAAGACATGAACTCTGATGTGTATATCGGCGACACCATCGGGGAAATGGGGCTGTTTTACCAATTGTCGCCACTGATTTTTGTGGGGGGCTCGTTGGTGCCGTTTGGCGGACAGAATATGTTGGAGCCGATGAAGTTTGGCGCCTGCACATTTGTCGGCCCTTATGCCTTTAATTTTAAGGAAATCGTGGCTCGGGCGGATCAGGAAAAAGCCTTGATTTTGGTTAAAGATAAAGAAGATTTGGCCGCAAAATTAGACTTTTATTTGAAAGATGTGCCTGCACGTGACAAGGTCAGCCAACGTGCTGTGGCTTTGGCGACCAGCGAAACCGCCGTGTTAGAGCGAGTCTATAGTCATTTATATCCGTGGGTGCATGCATGAGACAGCCGCGTTTTTGGTTTAAGCAAAACAGTTTTTGGCAAAAAAGGCTTGCGCCTTTAGGGTGGTTTTACGGATGGTCTGTGCGTCGTCGCTTGGCAAAAAGTCATCCTTATAAATCGCAAAAGAAAGTGATTTGCGTTGGCAATATTTGTGTCGGGGGAACAGGCAAAACGCCACTGTCTTTGTTTATCGCCCAGCAACTGATTAAACGCGGATACAAAGTCGCCTTTCTCAATCATGGCTATAAAAGCCAAAAACAAAATATATGGGTAGATGTGGCCCATCCAGAAGGCGTCAGTGACGAAGCCTTGCTGTTGGCTAATATCGCGCCGACGGTTGTGAATAAAAATCGGGCTGAAGGTATGGCCTTGTTGGATAAATCCGACGCGCAAGTTATTATTATGGATGACGGTTTCCAAAATCCGTCGGTCGCTAAGGACTTTTCTGTGTTGGTCTTTAACGGGCAAAAGGGCATCGGCAATGGGCTGTGCCTGCCGGTCGGGCCTTTGCGTGAGCCTTTGGAACAGGGCTTGCCACGCGCGCAAAGCGTTGTGATTATCGGCAAAGATCAAACAGGCTTGAAGAAGAAAATACATCGTCTGGCGCCAAAGATGCCGGTTTTTGAAGCGCAACTGGTGCCGACTATTTCGTTGAACAAGCAAACAGGTATTGCTTTTGCGGGTATCGGCTATCCGGAAAAGTTTTTTGAGCAATTGCGTGCGATGGGGGTAACTTTGACGCGGACAGTGCGTTTCCCCGATCATTACCAGTATAAAGATTCGGATATAGAGCGCTTGTTGGCCTATGGCTGTCCTCTTTTCACGACGCAAAAAGATTTAGTCAAAATTGCACCCAAATATCATAATAAAATTACGGCGGTGCCTGTGCAGATACAGATTTCGTCTGACTTTATTCAACTGGTGGAGAAGCAACTATGACGGTCTTGCATCAAGGAAGGCGCACCTTTTCACAGCGTTTTTTTACCGATCCCGTCGTCTTTTTCGTCTGGATGTTTTTCTGGGGCCTGTGGCGTTGTCTGCCGGTCGATGCGGCGTCCTGGATGGGGGCGCGTTTGGGTGGCTGTGCTTACTATATAGCGCGCAAGAAAAATCGCATTGCGTTGCACAATATGCGCAAGTGCCTGCCCGACAAAAGCGAACAGGAATATCGTGTCATTTTGAAAAAAATGTGGCAGCATTTTGGGCGTATGATTGCCGAATTGCCACATTTGCCTCATATGGGCGATCGTGTTACGACGACAGGTGAGGGCCATTTGCTGCAAATGCGAGATGATAATATCGGCGGTTTTATCTGTGGCGCACATTTGGGTAACTTTGAATTGGCCGGGGTTAAGGCTCACCAGGTGGGTATTACCTTACATCCGGTTTATCGCGCGGCGAATAATCCTTGGGTCGAAAAATATATTTATCAAAAGCGACGTTTAACACCGGATATGCAGTTGATTCCTAAAGGGATTTCCGGTGCGCGTATGATGGTTGATTTATTGCGTAAAGGCGAACACATCGGCCTTTTGTGTGATCAAAAGATGCGTGAGGGCATTATGGTTCCGTTCTTTGGTTATCCGGCCCCGACCGCGCCGGCTATAGCGCATTTATCTTTGAAACTAAAAGTGCCTATCTTTCCGGCCAGTATATGCCGCACGCAAGGGGCGCATTATATCATGCAAGTAGAGCCTCCCTTAAAAATTGTGGAAACAGGCGATCGCAACGCGGATGCTTTGACGCTGATGACGGAGGTCAATCGTCATGTGGAGCGCTGGGTCAAGGCCTATCCGGAACAATGGCTATGGATACATCACCGTTGGCCTAAAGACGAATACAAAGATTAGTCGGTATGAAGGACCCCGCCCGATGTAGGCACTTCCACGCCGGTTGTTTGCGGTAGCGAAATCGGCAGGTGAAACAGTGAGCGTGCTGCCAAAAAGGCAAGGCCTTGTGCTTCTAAATAGGCAATATCCCAGCCCACCTGATCGGCCGTTTGTATATTGACATCCGGCAACAGCAACTTGAAGGTTTTAACAAGCGACGGGTTAAAGGCGCCCCCCCCCGTAATAATCCACAGAGGAGGGATGGATGGCATAAAGGCGCGGGCCTGTTCTATGACCGATTGGGCTGTCAGGGCTGTCAATGTGGCCGCTCCGTCGGCAACGGACAAACTTTCCACATCATCTAACAATTCGTCAAAATCGCTTTTGTCAAAGGCTTTGGGAGGCGGTTCGTGAAATGACTGTGTTTGAAGCATCTTTTGCAAGACTTTGTCCTCTATTGTGCCTTTGGCTGCCCACAGACCATCAAAGTCCATATCGGCGCCAATGCGTTTGCGCATCCATTTATCAAGCAGCATATTGCCTGGGCCTGTCTGAAAAGCACGCAACTCACCGTTTTCCCCAATATAAGTCAGAGAGGCTAACCCACCGATGGACACAATCATCAACGGTTTGGCTAACGGGCGGGCCAGTGCCTCAAAGAAAACGGGGAAAATAGGCTCGCCTTGTCCGCCGGCGGCCAAATCTGTTTGATAAAAACGATCAATGACAGGAATATGAAAGGTTTGAAGAATCTGTTCCGTATCCCCGATTTGCAGGCTAAACTTGTTTTTTGCCTGATGAAAGAGCGTGTGCCCGCCATATCCGATGACATCTATTTTGCGTTGGTCGGTCGGCAGGATGTCCAACAGAGATTGAATAGCGGCAATGTGGTGCTGTGTGATCTGTTGTTCGACTTGTTGAAAAGAGGGTATCTTTGTCGGGTCTTCCTGACCGGATAGGGCGTGAATAGCCTCGCGCAAATCTTCCGGATAAGGCCGGGTCAGGTGATATGTATTGTCAAAAATATCTATGCTGTCCGTCTGCATCAGTGCGACTTGTGTGCACGAGACAGAAGTATCGCTGTATAAACCGAGTGTCGTCAATGGGTGCATTTGGTCCATATCGTTATCCTTTGTCTTACATTATACCAACTTTGTAATTAAAATCTAGACAAAAGAGGAAAAAAAATATACAAAGAAGACATGAAGATTATTACTTTTGGTTGTCGTATCAATACTTATGAGTCCGCCGTTATGCAGGCCCTGGGGGCGCAGGCAGAGAAAACGTTGGTGGTCAATACTTGTGCGGTGACGGCCGAAGCGGAAAGGCAAGGGCGACAGGCGTTACGCAAGGCGCGACGGGAACATCCCGATTGGACCATTGTGGCGACGGGGTGCGCGGTGCAGATGAATCCGGAACTGTATAAGAATATGCCCGAAGTGGATCGGGTGTTAGGCAATACGGATAAGTTGGAGAAAAAGGCGTTGCTTGGCAAACAGTCTTATCAAGTGTCGCCGGTTGTCTTTCAAACAGCCAAGTGTGTGCCGCAATTTGCCAACTCAACGCGCGCTTTTTTACAGGTGCAACAAGGATGTAATCATCACTGCACATTTTGTATCGTCTCGAAGATTCGGGGTAAAAGTGTAAGTGTTGAGCCACGCGAAGTGCTCCACAATGTGCGGCAATTGGTCCAAAACGGCTATAAAGAAATCATTTTAACGGGTATAGACTTGTCGTCCTATGCCTTTGGCCTGCCAGCGTTGATTGACGCTATTTTACAGCAAGAACCCGATTTGGCGCGTTTGAGTTTGGGTTCGGTCGATCCGGCATGTTTGACGGATGATTTGGCCGAGGCGTTTGCTAAGCACGAGCGTCTGATGCCGCACTTGCACCTGTCTATGCAGGCGGGCGATGACCGTGTTTTAAAGAAAATGGGGCGCCGGCATACCACGAAGCAGGTGTTGAAAGCCTTGAAAGTTTTCAGAAAAGCGCGGCCGGATATCGTGTTTGGCGCTGATTTTATTACGGGTTTCCCGACAGAGACGGAAGAGATGTTTGAAAACACATTGGCCTTTGTGCGCCAGGCAGATTTGACTTTGTTGCATGTTTTCCCGTATTCGCAACGTGAGGGCACAGCCGCAACACGCTTGCCGTCGGTGCCCGTGCCTGTGCGTAAGGAAAGGGCGGATCGGTTGCGCACTCTTGCAAAACAACAAAAACAGTCTTATTTACAAAGGCAGATAGGCAAGGTAGATACTGTTTTGGTGGAAAAGGCGCATGAGGGGCTGAACAGCCATTTTATTCGCACCCACTTTAAACAGGCGGCCAAGGTCGGCGAGGTTATTGAAGTGAAAAATAAAGGAGTTCAAGACGATGAGTTGGTGGCATAAAGTTAAACAAGGTTTGAGCAAAACATCTGCGACGCTGGAAAAGGCCTTGCGTTTTCAAAAATGTGATGCAGGAATCTTGGAAGATATAGAAGATGCTTTGATTTTGACAGATATGGGTGTCCATGTGGTCCAGAAACTGATGAAGGATGTGGCTGCGGCGCGCCCTCAAAATGCTGAAGCCGTCAAACAAGTGCTCTACGAAAAATTGCTGCCCATGTTACAGGCGGTGGAAAAGCCGTTCGTTATCGATTCGGCACATCAGCCGTATGTCATCGTTATGGTGGGCGTCAATGGCGTCGGCAAGACCACGACGATTGCTAAAATGGCTCAAAAGTTAAAAGAGGAAGGCAAGAAGGTGGCGATTGGTGCGGCCGATACCTTCCGTGCGGCTGCGATAGAACAATTGCAACAATGGGGCAAAAAAATAGGTTGTCCGGTTTATGCGTCGTCTATGGGCGCAGATGCGGCAGCGACCGCTTATGATGCCTTGATGCAGGCCAAAAAGAACAAAGATGATGTGCTGTTTTTGGACACGGCCGGCCGTCTGCAGAATAAAAAAGAGCTGATGGACGAGTTGCAAAAAATCTTGCGCGTGTTGAAAAAAATAGATCCGACCGCGCCGCATAGCGTGCTTTTGTGCTTGGATGCTACCGTGGGTCAAAACGCCTTGCAACAGGTGGAGATATTTGCGCAAATGACCGATTTGTCGGGCCTGGTCATGACAAAATTAGACGGGTCAGCCAAAGGCGGTGTGCTGGTGGCTTTGTCCGAACGCTTTCATTTGCCGATTTATCTGATAGGCGTTGGCGAAGGCAAAGACGATTTGAACGCCTTTAACGCAGAAGCCTATTTGAAGGGGTTATTGGCCTATTCGCAAGAAAATAAATAAAAAACTTGCCAAGAGAATAAAAATAACAGATACTATACGAAAGATATCGATTCGCAACTTAAAACAGGAAAGGAAAAAAGATGACCGAACAAAAAGTAGCGACAAAAAAGAAAGCCTCGGTGGGCAGCAAAATCGTTTTGCTGGTGGTGGTATTAGCCATTATCGCCGCTGTTGGTTTGTATTTTTACCCGGTGCAACAACCCTTGGTTTCTCCGTTTAAGGACAAGGATGTTGTCGTCGTAGCCACCATTGGTGATGAGCCGGTGTCCATGGACGAATTGGAAGCCTTTAAGGCGACCGTTCCGCAATTGAAAGATTTGCCGATGGAAACGGTGTATAAGCAATTGGTGGAAGCTTATGTCAATAAGAAATTGATTTTGGCTCAGGCGCAAAAGATGGGCTTGCAGGATGATGCCCAAGTTAAACGTGTTTTGAAAGACGCCGAGGATCAATTGCTCATCCGCGCCTACATTGAAAAGAAAATCGCGGACGAAATGACACCGGAAGCCTTGCAGACATTATATACTTTGGAAATGCAACATTTTGAGCCACAAGAAGAAGTGCGCGCGCGTCACATTTTGGTGGCGACGGAAAAAGAAGCCCGCGACTTGATTGTCAAATTGCGTGCCGGTGCTGATTTTGCGACATTGGCGAACAAATACACTTTGGATCGTAACCAAGGCGGCACCAATGGCGGTGACTTGGGCTATTTCACAAAAGAAATGATGATTCCTGAGTTTGCCAAGGAAGCGTTCTCGCTGCCGAAAGGTCAATTTTCAAAGAAACCGTTGAAAACCGCGTTCGGTTGGCATGTCGTGAAGGTGGAAGACAAGCGTAAATCTGCACCTCCTACCTTTGAACAGATGTTAGAGCCCTTGCAAGCGCGCTTTATTGAAGTGGCGGCGCCTCGGATTATTGCCAAAGAAAGAGCCGCGGCCAACGTGCAAATCAAAGATTTGTATCCGGAACAGAAAGCTCAAGAGGCTGTTGTTGAGGAAACAGCCGAAGAAGTGGCGGAAGACCCGATGGGTGAAGATGTCATTGAAGAGGCGACCGACGAGACTGTTGCAGAACCCGCAGAAGAGGGCGAATTACTTGATGAAGACGCCGTCGCTGTGGATGTTGAAGTGACACCGTAATCTCTTCTGCTTTTCCACAAAAACAAAAGCGAGCACCTGAAATGCTCGCTTTCTTGTTGGATGTGTTGCACTGTTATTGGGTATTGACTTGGGCAATGACCTTATGGACCACGTTGGAGACAGCGTTGTGTCGGACCAATGGTGTGGGCGGGGCAACCGGGGTTGAACCTTCGGTGACCAGCACCTGGGTCGTTTGAATTTGCGGCATCTTCTTCCGCCCGAAGCAATTTTTGACCCACTGTTGCGGCTGAACGAACAATGTGCTGACTAACAGAGTGCCGATCACACCCGTTCTTACGCCCTTCCAGTATTCTTTGTTTTTCTCGCGTTCAAACAGATCGTGCAAACATACAATCAGCCAATCTACATTGTCGTCATCGTTGAGGTTGTCGGGTCGGTTGGGTATTGGCATGGTCGTATTCCTTTTGCGTTATCTGTTTTGGGCTTGGGTTTATTGTTTCTGGGGTTCTTTGCCTTTTTGCACTACATTTAAGATGGCGTTGGTCTTGGATGTATCCTGTGCTACTTTTGTCGGTTG
>JAGDDD010000028.1 GCA_017958225.1 Alphaproteobacteria bacterium | reverse complement strand
TCAAACTTGCGCAACATATGGCAGTTGGCGGTATGAATTGTGATACTCTTTCCTGTCTCTACAATGCCCACAATTTTATCCCCCGGGACAGGGTGGCAACATTTGGCGTAATTGACCGCTATGCCAGAGATAAGCCCTGTAATCGAGCAGTTCTTATCCACTGTATTTTTGATGGGCTTTTTCTTGGACGGGGATAATAACTCGGCCACCTTTTTCAAAGTGGTTTTTTGTTCCGGGTGCATTCTGTAAAACAGATCCTGCGCCGCAATTGAGCCTTCGCCGAGTGCGACATAAACATCTTCCACCGTCGATTGCGACATATGTGGCAAAAGTTTTTCTATATCACTTTCAACCAGGGGCACCTTTTTCGCCTGGTGTATGTTGGTCAATAAGGCGCGGCCCATATCCACCAACTGCAAGCGCTTTTGATTGCGTAAGAAACGACGAATACAGGCTTTGGCCTTTTGAGAGGCGGCTAACCGCTCCCACAGCGGCGAGGGGGTTTGCGTCTTACCCAGCAAGATTTCAACCTGGTCCCCGTTTTTTAGGCGTGTCCTTAACGGCGTGATTTCGCCATTGACCTTTGCGCCGATACAATGATTACCGATATCCGAGTGGACAGCGTAAGCAAAGTCGATGGGCGTTGAGTTTTCCGGCAAAGGAATCAAATCGCCCTTGGGGGAAAAACAGAAAATCTGATCCTGATACATGGTGATTTTTGTGTTTTCCAAAAACTCATCCGAGGTGGACGATTGATTGAGCAATTCCAATAAGTCGCGCATCCAACGGAATTGCGTGCCTTCCTTCGCAGAAACAGCGCCTTGCTTATATTGCCAGTGTGCCGCAATACCCAGCTCTGCCACTTCGTGCATTTGCGGTGTTCTGATTTGGATTTCTATGCGTTGATTAAAAGGACCGATAACGCCGGTATGTAAGGATTGATACCCGTTGTTTTTCGGCGTGGAAATAAAATCTCTGTAGCGACCAGGAATCATGGGATATTTGGTGTGGATGATGCCCAAAATATGGTAGCAATCTTCCACCGTCGGCACAATGGCGCGAAAAGCCATAATGTCGCAGATTTGCTCAAAGGCCTGATTTTTCACTGTCATTTTGCGCCAGATAGAATAGGGCGTTTTCTCACGACCATAAAGCGTTGCCTTGATGCCGCTCGGTTGAATATCTTTTTCCAGTTGTTTGGTAATTTTCGCGACAATATCTTGTTGTTTGGCCTTGAGTTGATCCAAACGAGCACAGATAGAGGCATAGGCTTCCGGATTTAGTTCCGAAAAGGCCAGGTTTTCCAATTCGGTCTTCATTTGGTGCATACCGATTCGTTCGGCTAACGGAACGTAAATATCCATTGTCTCGTGGGCAACAGCCAGGCGCTTTTGCGGATCTTTGCGAAAGTGTAGCGTCCGCATATTATGCAATCGGTCGGCCAGTTTGATGACCAAAACACGAATATCTTTGCTGGTGGCTAAAACAAGTTTGCGGAAGTTTTCCGCCTGTTTTGTGTGCTCGGTTTGTGTCGGGATTTTGGACAGTTTGGTTACCCCGTCCACCAAGGCAGCCACTTCTTCGCCAAACATTTTGACGATGTCTTTATTGGTAGCGCTGGTATCTTCGACGACATCATGCAGCAATGCCGCCATAATGGTGGCACAATCAAAATGATAATCTGTCAGGATGGAAGCCACTTCAACAGGATGGATAAAGAAAGGTTCGCCCGATTCGCGTTTTTGACGACTATGTTTTTTTTCGGCAAAGGCGTAAGCGCGGCAAAGTGCGTCTGTATCCGCATGCTTATCGTAAGATTTAACCCGTTTGACAAGTTCCTCTTGCGTCAGCATGTCATCCCCCTATGAAAGATTATTCTTCGGGCCCTTCTGTAACTTGAAAGTTATCCGCTTGAACATCGGCGGCATCTACGACCACATCAGAGGTGGCTTGAAGCGCTTCTTGCGCATAAGCATCATCTTTGGATAACTCTTCTTGAGCTTCTTGCAATTCGGAATTGGCTTCAAACATATCTTGAGACGGCAGATGCTTTTGCAGGCTGGCTACCAACATATTGTTCAAATCTTCCGGATTGACAGTTCCTTCCTCAATTTCGCGCAAAGCCACAACCGAGTTCTTATCACGATCTCTGGGGAGAGTCAGGGGCTCACCGGCGTTGATGTTTTTCGCGCGTTGTCCCGCCAACAAAATCAGTTCGAAACGATTCGGAACTTTCTTAATGCAATCTTCTACTGTAACACGTGCCATTTTTATATCCTTTATTTCTGTATCAAAGTTCGTATTCTGTTCTTATATACGATTTATTAAAAAAAATCAAGAGTTTTACTTGTATTTTTTTTCCGGTTTGTGTTATAGTCATAACAATCAGTTTTTCTTGGAGGTCTATTTATGGGAAAAAAGTGTTTGATTACCAGTGCGTTGCTGTATGTCAATGGCACGCCACACTTGGGACACGTGATTGGTTGTTTGTTGCCCGCTGATGTCTGTGCGCGGTTTAAAAGATTGCAGGGTGATGAGGTTTTGTTCATCGGCGGAACGGACGAGCACGGCACGGCATCTGAATTCGGTGCCTTGAAGGCCGGGTTGCCGGTTGAAGTTTACTGCGAACAGAATCATATGATGCATCGCAAACTGTATGAAGGCCTCAATTTGTCTATGGATTATTGCGGGCGGACTAGCTCAAAACAAAATCAGGAAATTGTTTATCGAATCTTTTCGGCCCTGGATAAAAACGGCTACATTACCGAAAAGACCATAGAGCAAGTCTATTCCATAGATGATCAGCAGTTCTTGGCGGATCGTTATATTGTCGGGACTTGTCCGTATTGCGGTTATGAAAATGCGCGCGGTGACCAATGTGAACATTGCACAAAGGTTTTGGATCCTACGGAATTAAAGAACGCTAGAAGTGCTATTTCGGGGAGCTCTCATCTTGAAGTGCGCAAAACAAAGCATTTATTTCTTGATTTGCCTAAATTACAGTCTTTGATCGAAAAGTGGGTTAAAACAAGAGAATTTATGTGGCCGGATTTGTCCTATACGATTGCGCAAAAGTGGCTGAAAGAGGGCTTGAAAGAACGTTGTATTACACGTGACCTGAAATGGGGATTCCCAGTCAATAAACCCGGCTATGAAGATAAGGTTTTCTATGTGTGGTTTGATGCGCCCATAGGGTACATCGGTATTACGAAACAATGGAGCGATGAGGATCCGGAACATCGGCATTGGGAAGATTGGTGGCTTAAACCTGATGATGTTACATATATAGAGTTTATGGGTAAAGATAATGTGCCGTTTCACTCCGTGTCTTTCCCCGGGACTTTGATGGGAACAGGCGAGCCCTGGACGTTGGTGTCTCAACTGAAAGGTGTGAGCTACCTCAACTTTAACGGTGGCAAGTTCTCCAAATCTGCCGGTCGCGGCGTGTTCTTGGACGATGCGTTAAAAGAGTTTCCTGCCGATTATTGGCGTTATTGGATGATGGCGAATATGCCGGAAACATCCGATGTGAACTTTAAGTTTGATGCTTTTGCCGGTCAAATCAACAAAGATTTGAACGACGTGTTAGGCAACTTTGTCAATCGCGTCATGAAGATGACACAGTCTAATTTCGGTTTGGTCGTGCCGGAAGGTGGAGCGCTGACCGATGAGGAAAAGCAACTGTATGCGACGTTGGCTGACCTGATTAGCAAATATACACAATATATGAACGATTTGGAGTGGCGTAAAGCGTTGGCGACTTTGCGCGAAATCTGGGTGGAAGGCAATAACTATATTGCGCGGACAGAGCCTTGGAAAGTGGCTAAAACAGACAAACAGAGAGCCGCCTGTATTTTAAGAACGGGCTTGAATCTGATTCGTATTGAGGCGATTTTACTGTCGCCCATTATGCCGACTTTTGCCAAAGAGATTTTGTCCTTGCTGAAATTGCCGGAGCCGACCGGTTGGGTCAATGCCCAGGATATCAATAAGGAAATGTCCTATTTAGCGCCGAATACGGAACTGGGCGAGCCTCGTTTGATCTTTTCAAAGATTACGCCGGAAATGGTGACGTCTTTGTCTGAAAAGTATCATGAAAATGATGTAAAGGAGTAGTTTATGACCAATAAGCGTTCACTCATGGGGTATGTGTCCAAATGGATCTTCTCTTTGCTGTGGGTCGTTATGGGGCGTATTAACCCGAAGATTGCCAAGACTTTTTTGTTTTGGAGTCTGTCGGATAACGCTTTTGTCGGCGACGCCTATAAGGATTCGATTTTGCAGGTGCAGGCCTTGGGCATGTCGTTTGCCAATCCGATAGGGTTGGCCGCCGGTTTTGACCGCTCGGTTAAATATGTTGATATTTTGCTCAATTCCGGTTTTTCCTTTGGGGAAATCGGCACATTTACCGTTCAGCCGGATCATTCGATGGAAGATCCGACGTTTTTGTTTGATAAGCAAGCGATTGCCACATCATCCGGCGGTTATCCCAATGCTGGTTTGCAAAGAACTGTGCCTGCTTTGATGGCGCGGCGGCATTTGCCGCATTTGGTCGGTGTGAGTGTTACTTCAGCTATTCAGGCAGACAGGTCAAAGAAAAACGATACCTTGAGCATGGATACTTTGGAACAAGATATTGTCAAGGCTGTGCAAATGGTCGCGCCTTGCTGTAATTATGTGGTGCTCAATTTGTCGCATCCGGCGTTGCCGATTTCTGACTTGTTGTTGGTGCCTACAACATTAGAGCCTATCTTGAAGGCGGCCAAAATCCAGATTGGCAAAAGTGCGTTGGTGTCTCCGCCGAAATTGTTGATTAAAGTGCCTTGCGATCCCAAGTTGGATGCCAAAGCCTTGTCGCGCTCGTTTATCGATTCGGGTGTGGATGGTGTGATTGTTGCTGGGGCGGCCAGCTCTCGTTTAGAGTTAGCGCGGTTGCACATACCAACAGAGGCAGGTTTGGTGTCCGGTCGACCGTTAGCGGATACGGCTTTGGAACTGTTACAACGGTTTTATCAGGCATCTGAAGGGCGTTTAACCTTGATAGCGTCTGGTGGTATTTTTACGGCACAAGATGTGTTGGATCGTCTGAAAGCCGGTGCCAGCCTTGTGCAGATTTATACGGCGCTTTTATATGAAGGCCCATCAATTGTCAGTAAAATCAACAGGGATCTTGCCATGCTGTTGCGCAGAGAAGGTTATCAATCCGTGGCGCAGTGCATAGGCGCATCCGTCAAACGCGAACAACAAGGAGGTTTCAATGCGTAAGTTTCTTGCTTTTTTATTTTGTGTGGCGTTAGGCTTGACCGCTTGCCAGGTCTCGGATACCAACACGACCTATGACCGCAATTCTATCGGACACAGAGGCAACACCTTTGTCGGTAAAATTATTGCTATGAATACGGTCAATGTGGAAGGCACAGACGGTGTCGGCACATTAGCCGGTGCGGTGGCCGGAGGTGCTGCCGGTTCTATGGTGGGTGGTAATACGGCCATCAATGTGATTGGCGCGGTTGGCGGTGCTGTCTTGGGCGGTGTCATCGGTGGCGCTACGGAAAAGGCAGTATCAGAAGGCACGGCCATTGAGTTTTTGGTGGAACGTTCCTACAACGGACAGGTCGTGGCGATTGTCCAGACAAACGAACTCAATTTGCGAGTCGGAGATCAGGTGATTGTTGTTGAAATCGACGGCAAGAACCGGATTCGTCAGAAAGTCAACTAACGTTCCAATAAGGCAATATAGAATCCGTCCGTTTGGCTTCGCCAGGGCGATAAGCGCTGTTCTTCCACCAAGGAGAACGCCGGATTCGCTTTCATAAAGCGGCGGATTTGCTCTTCATTTTCATCCCGCGTTATCGAGCAGGTGATGTAGCACAGTCTGTGCTGCACACAGGGAACGACAGATTGCAGTATTTGTGCTTGTTTTGCCAGTAAGTGTTCAAAGGTTCGTTCAGTCAGTTTCCAACGTGCGTCGGGCTGCCTTCTCCACACGCCCGTGCCGGAGCAGGGGGCATCGACCACGACGACAGAAAAGGTGCCTTTCGGCATTTGTGTAGTCGTTATGATATTGTGTGCGTGAGCGCGTTTTGCGCGTTCTTCCAATTTTTTTAAACTGACAGCAGATATATCGTGAGAGGTTATTTGGCCTGTTCCATTCATAATTTGGCTGAACATCAGGCTTTTTCCGCCGGCTCCGGCACAAAAATCTAACACAGAATCGCCCGGTTGGATTCGGCAGGCCAGGGCGGCGAGTTGTGAGCCTTCATCCTGGACTTCGATTCGGCCGTCCTTGTATGCCGCAGACGCTTGTAAATTATAGCGTTTTTTTAATATCAGGCCATAGGGAGAGCGCTGTGTCGGGGTCGATTCGATTCCCTCATCGACCAATAAAGACTGAATCTGCACTCTATCGCCGACGGCACGCACAATGGTTGGCGCGGTATCTTGTAAGGCTTTGAGCTCGTGTTTTGCATCAGGGATGTGAGAGAGAAGCCATTGTGGGCACTCCAAACGAATCCAGTCGGGTATATCATCCGTATCCGTGATTTCTTTGTTGATTACATCATCCAAGGTGTAATGTAAAAAGTCAATGTGCGCCTGAAAACGCATATATTTCCAAACAATGTCCGTAATAAAACGGCGATCGTGCGAGCCGATATAGCGCCGCTGACGCGTATAAGCCTGTATCACTTCGTTGGCCGGTTGTGAGGTCTGGCAAATCGCGGCCAGAATCTCCCGGATGGCTTGTTGTTTTTGCTCTTCCTGCATTTAGTTGTCCTTCGCGCCCATAAAGCCTTTGGCGACGATATAAAACTCTTTGGATTCTTTGCGACTCGCCTGCGGCTTGGCGTGCTTGACAAGCGTAAAGTCCTTTTTCATTGTCTCTAACAGTTTGCCTTCCGAGCCGCCTTGAAACACTTTGGCGATGAAGCAGCCATTGGGTTTGAGAATCTGTTTGGCAAAGTCATAGGCAGCTTCGACCAACGCCATGATTCGCAGGTGGTCGATTTGCGGTTGCCCTGTGGTGTTGGGGGCCATATCGCTCATGACAACATCCGCTTTCCCCTTCATCAGAGCGCATAAGGCTTGGGGTGCCGAGTCGTCTAAAAAGTCCATTTGCAGAAACTGTGCGCCTTGTAAGGGTTGTATGGGCAATAGGTCCAGTCCGAACACAGAGGGCGCGGATTCGCTGGATGCGACTCGTCGCACAGCGACTTGAGACCAACCGCCCGGCGCAGCGCCTAAATCAACGACAATGGCGTTTTTCTTGAAGAAATGAAATTGCGAATCCAGTTCTATAATTTTAAAGGCTGCCCGACCACGATAACCGGCCGCATGCGCTTTTTCCACATAAGGATCATTGAGTTGGCGCTTTAACCAACGCGCAGAGCTGGGCTTCTTGTGGCTTTTCAGTTGAACTGTCAGGTGCGTGGGCATGGTGTTTCGTCCGGATTCGCTGCATCCGACTCGTTGGGCTCTTCGTTGGTATGCACGACATAACTGCCATTGAACCAGCGGTGCAAATCAATGTCGGCGCATCTTTGGCTGCAAAAGGGCTTAAAGGCGTCGGTTGCCGGCTTTTTACAAATAGGGCAGAGCGAGTCTTTATTGTTGGTCATCGGTGTGCGTTTTTTCTAAACGTTCATGCCGTTCTTGCGCTTCGATAGACAGAGTCGTTACCGGTCGGGCTTCCAAACGAGCCAAACCGATGGGTTCGCCTGTTTCTTCGCAATAACCGTAAGTGCCATTGTCAATACGCCCCAGCGCTTGCTCGATTTTCTTAATCAGTTTGCGCATCCGATCACGTGTGCGCAGTTCCAACGCCTTTTCGGCTTCGTTGCTGGCTCTGTCGTTTAGATCAGGAGCATTTAAGCCACCTTCTTTTAAATTATCAAGCGTTTCTTTAGATTTTGAAAGCAACTCCTCACGTTCCCGCACCAGTTTTTGGCGGAAATATTCCAATTGCATGGGATTCATATATTCTTCTTTTTCGGAAGGTTTGTAATCCGGTGGTAAAATGACGTTTGGCATAGGCGCTCCTTGTGATGTGTTGTATAGACTTCCTAGATAACGGGTTTGCACGTTTTTGTCAAGCGAATTTTGTTGATTTGTTCGGCCGATAGGGGCAATTTGCAAAAAGTTAAAAAAAGACTTTACAAATGAAAACGAATCTAGTATAATGAGCAAACTTATTCACATCGGACCAAGTTCTATACATTATATATAAAAATGTCCGACCACAGAGTAAGAAGACCTCCATAGGCCGCTAAAAATGTTTTTTTTCAATGAGTTAGAAAAAATTGAAAAAAAATAAAAAAAATGCTTGACATGGATTGCGTTATTATATAGAATGCAATTCTGCACCTCGAAAAAAGGGGTGTTGTTGTTAGACTGGTTTATAAAAAGAATAGATGCACGGACGGTTGTTAGCGTATCAAGGATTACGATTGACAGGCTGTTTTGTGCATTGAACGACGGAAATAGTCTTTTGACTATT
>JAGDDD010000027.1 GCA_017958225.1 Alphaproteobacteria bacterium | reverse complement strand
CAGGCCTATCGCGACAGCCTGCGTCTGAACCCGTCATTTGCTCCGTCTGTGAATAAATTGGCGATTTTACTGCATAAGAAGGGAGTCTCTGTCGAGGCGTTGGAGTTATATCGGCAGTTGATTCGCGAAAATCCCAATGATGGCGAGGCCTTGCTCAATATGGCCATTATTGTGTCGGATGTCGGCGATTATGAAACGGCCGCCGGTCTGTTTGTGTTGTTGCTGTCCAAGCACCTGTATGAGGATCAAGCCCATCAGGCATTGGCCAAATTGTTGCCGGTCTGGGCTCAACAGGATAAAAAACAGGCGCAACAATATGCTTTGGGATGGTGGAAAAATTTTCCCGACAACGCCTTAGCACAAAGGACCTATGCAAAACTTTTTGACAAAAAGGATGTAATTGTGTAGGGTCATGTGTATGCGTTTTATTCATGATTGGTTGCATGCTCTTTATCAATGGACTTGTCGCTTAGCGGCCAGCCCAAAAGCCGTTTGGGCATTGGTCGGCGTGTCGTTCCTGGAAAGCTCTTGTTTTCCTATTCCGCCGGATGTGATTTTGTTGCCTATGATTTTGGAAAATAGGCAAAAGGCCTTTCGTTTGGCACTTTATTGTACCATCGCCAGCATTTTGGGTGGCTTCTTCGGTTATTTTATCGGCGCGGTCTTATACAATACGGTCGGTGTTAAAATCGTCGAGTTCTATCATTACCAAGAACAATTTGATGCGCTGTGCCAACAATATAATGTGTATGGCTCTTGGTTGGTCTTTATCGCGGGGCTGACGCCGATTCCTTATAAGGTGATTACGATTGCCAGCGGTGTAACGCGGCTTGATCTGTTGTCTTTTACCATAGCGTCTGTTTTGGCGCGTGGCGGACGATTCTTTATTGTGGCCTTTATCATTTGGAAATGGGGCCGGCCTATGAAAGATTTTATCGAGAAAAAGCTGGGCTGGCTGACGCTTGCAGCGCTCATTTTGCTGGTCGCCGGGTTCTATGCAATAAAATATTTATAATTTGTACTTGACTTTTGTTTGAAAAACGGGTACAAATACACCTCAAGTTCATTTTTTTGGTCTTTTTTAGAAAGGTTTTGACTATGGCAAAAAGATGTCCAATTACAGGAAAAGGCGTGTTAGCCGGCAATACGGTCAGCCACGCGAACAATCGGAAACGTTGCCGTTTTGTGCCGAATCTGCAACCGGTTTCTTTGTTGAGTGAAAAGTTGGGACAGATGTTCCACTTACGTTTGTCTGCCCGCGGTCTTCGGACAATTGAGCATAATGGCGGATTAGATGCTTATTTATTGAATACGCCGAACTCTCGTTTGACAGATGAAGCAAAAAAGATAAAGCAAAAACTTGTCAAAGCGACAAGCAAAGCCTAAGAGTTCATAACCCCTCCACAGCGGAGGGGTTTTTGCTATCTGAAATAAGGGCGCGTTTTTTTTATTGACATTTGTAACAAATAGGCGTAGAATGGGCGCCAGTTGTTATTAAAAAAGGAGTGTTGAGATGTTTAATAAGCACACATGTAATCATACACAAAATGGACGTTCAATGTTGGAAATGCTGGCTGTTTTAGGCCTGGTAGCCATCTTGACATTGACGGCTTTGTTCGGATATCGGTATGCTATGGCCAGCGCCAAATCGCAACGCGCCTTTAAGGATGTGATGTTGCGTTCGGCAGCCATTGCCAGTTCTGCGACTTTTGAAACAGAGGCCAATGGCATTATCGATCCGCCGATGGGCTTTGCCAAAACATCGGGCGGTCTGAAGTTTGATCATTATAAGGCGGACGCGAACAGTTACAGCATCGCGGTATCAGATTTTAACCAATTAGCCTGCCAAAAATTGTTGGATATGGACTATCAAGAAACACCGGTCAAGGGTATCGCCTTGAACGACGAGAAAGGTTATGTGTCCGTTGAAAGCATGGACAACAAGAAAATGGCTGAAGCGTGCTTAGAAGCCGACAACAAGGTTGTGTATTACTTTGATCGGGCACTCGGTTTGGCTGGTCGTGGTATAGGTGGGGGCGGCGATGGTGGTGGCACCATCATCGGCAGTTGCAGCACATCCAGTTGCCGTAAGTTAAAGGTATGCGAAGTTGCGCTGGATAAGGACAAGTGCGGTTGTCCGTTGAAGGTTCGTTGGGCTGATAAAGGCACACGTTGCTATGAAAATGGCGAGTGTGACGGCGCCGGTAAATGTATTTGTTTGCCGGGGTATTATTTAGAAGGCGAAAAATGCTTGCCTTGCCCGGCCAATACCTATTCCAATGGCGGTAATGGGGGCCCTGAACAGTGTTTGCCTTGCCCGTCCAACGCACATTCACCGGCGGGTAGTGCGGTGTGTATCTGTGACGACCCGACTTCCGTCTGGGATCCGAAGACAAATACCTGTGCGGCTGCGTGCTCGACAGATAGCGACTGTTCAGAACCGTATCCTGACTGTTATAAAGAAAACGGCAGTGCCACCGGCTTGTGCATTTGTAAAGGGTTCCATGGCCCGAACTCCTGCATCCGTTGTAACGAATCGGCGGGCGCTACATGGGAGAAGATTAAAGCCCGTTGGAAAAACTATCATTTAACAGGTTGCACCTGCACAGACGCGAATAAGATCTGGCATCAAAGCAACAATTGTAAATGTAAAGCCGACACTTATTGGGATGGCACGAAATGTAATCCTTGCGGTGCAGGCTCATCTCGTCCGGATTGGACATCAGCGGATGTCTGTATCTGCGACGACGAATCACAGACATGGGATTCGCAAACCAATACATGTAAAGGTGCCGGCAAGCCGTGTTCATCCGATGCTGATTGTGATGAACCATATCCCGACTGCTACAAAGACGCCAATGAAGCGACAGGTTATTGTATCTGTAAGGGCTTCCATGGTCCGAACTCCTGCATCCGTTGTAACGAATCGGCGGGTGCCACATGGGAAAAGATTAAGGCCAAATGGTTGGCAAAACTCTTGACGGGTTGCACATGTAAAGCCCCAGGTAAGATTTGGCACCAAAGCAACAACTGTAAGTGCGATGTCAATACTTATTGGGATGGCGCAAAGTGTAATCCTTGCGGACCGGGTTCATCTCGTCCGGATTGGACATCAGCGGATGTTTGTATCTGTGATGACGAATCGCAAACCTGGAATCCGAAGACCAACTCTTGCGGTGAAACCTGTTCTTCGGATGCTGATTGTGCCGAACCGTATCCTGATTGTTATAAAGAAGAGGGCGCTGCGACCGGCCAATGCATTTGCAAAGGCTTCCATGGTCCGGATTCTTGTATCCGTTGTAACGAAACGGCGGGCTCCGTTTGGGAAAAAATCAGAGAGCGTTGGAAAACCAGCCGTTTAACAGGCTGCACCTGCACAGATCCGGGTAAGATTTGGCACCAAAGCAACAACTGTAAGTGTGATATAGATACTTACTGGGATGGCGCGAAATGTAATCCTTGCGGTGAGGGCTCGTCTCGTCCGGATTGGACATCAGCGGATGTCTGTATCTGCGACGACGAAACGCAAGTCTGGGATCCGAAGACCAATACATGTCAGGCGAATCAGTTCTGCGAAACTGACGACGACTGCACGGATCCGGCTTATCCGACTTGCTATCAGATACCGGAAGGCGACAAGATGTGTGTTTGCCTTGGTTGGCATGACGAGCAGGGTGCGACTTGCTTGAAATGCGATGCGAAGAAGGGTGCGAAGGTGCCTGAACCTTGGGATAAATGGTTGTTCAAACCCCGCATGAGTGGTTGTGTTTGCCCGTTGCATAGTCAATTCGTTGATGGCACTTGCGTCTGCGATGAGGGCTATGTCTGGAACGACACAACGAAACAATGTGATCCTGCGGGTATTCGTGGTAAAGGTTGTACCGATAAAGCCTTCCTGGATGTCGTTTGCGACGGAGAACCGTCTGTGTCCGGTAAGGCTGGCGATGCGGTAATTACCGTTAAATACTGCGCGGTGGGCACAACCCCGGGCAACGACGGTAAAGGTCTGATTAGAGGTACCTTCAAGATGATTGAAATGCATCGTCAACACCAAAAGAACGGTGGTGAGTTCTATGCCGGTGCGACACCGACCAACTGGTATGACACACAGATTATCTGTAATGTCATGAAACAGGCTGATTCTAGCTTTAAGATGCCATCCAATACCGAAATTCGTCGTCGTAAAGGTTGTAAGCATCCGCGTCGTATTCGTTCTGCGTTGAAAAATGCTAACAGCTACCTGTCCGGTCCGAATACGCCGCGTCGTGTTTGGGAGTCAAATACAGCTCCGGAAGGCGGACAGTGTATGATTGATACACATGATGTCCGTTCCGGTGTCATTCAAAACGAATACAAGATCCGTAAGTTGAACGCCATTGAAGATAGATTTGTGGCGGGGACTTGGGTCGTCAAGGCCGGTGGAAAGAAGATCTTCGTCGATGGTGGTATGCTGTATCCGTTGTGTTATCACAATATTGCAGCTGTCCATTGTGATGATGATGCCATTTCGGATGATCCGGAATAAGTCACAATATGAAGCGAGGGTCACACCCTCGCTTCTGTTATGGCCTATGACGCATATCAAACTATTTTGAAAGGAAAAGCTATGAAATACGCAGGAACAAAAACACAAAAGAACTTGGAAGCCGCTTTTGCCGGCGAATCGCAAGCGCGCAATAAATATACATATTTTGCCGGTAAGGCACGCAAAGAAGGCTTTAATCAAATCGCCGATATCTTTGAAATGACCGCCAACAACGAAAAGGAACACGCGAAATTGTGGTTTAAAGCCCTGCAAGAAAATGGCGAAGTGCCGGCGACCATTGCTAACTTGAAAGCCGCTGCCGAAGGCGAAAATTACGAGTGGACAGACATGTATGCTCAATTTGCTAAAGATGCGCAGGAAGAAGGCTTCCCCGAATTAGCCAAGCAATTTGAAATGGTGGCGCAGATTGAAAAGGCGCATGAAGAACGCTATCGCAAACTGTTGGCCAACATCGACAAAGAAGAGGTCTTTAAAAAGACAGGAATTGTTGTTTGGGAATGTGGCAACTGTGGCCACTTACATGTCGGAGAAAATGCCCCGATGGTCTGCCCGGTGTGCAAACATCCTCAATCTTATTTCTTTGTTCGCGCAGAGAATTATTGATTTCGGCAAGAAAACGTGCTAACATAGCGCAATAAAAGGTCCCGTAGCTCAGCTGGATAGAGCAACAGCCTTCTAAGCTGTGGGTCGCAGGTTCGAATCCTGCCGGGATCGCCAGAATTATCAAAGCCGC
This sequence comes from Alphaproteobacteria bacterium, assembly GCA_017958225.1. Lineage (GTDB taxonomy): Bacteria > Pseudomonadota > Alphaproteobacteria > CAAHEQ01 > UBA3637 > RGIG10359. Next base: position 35,430 of record JAGDDD010000027.1, on the reverse strand, counting down.
CCACCCGGGCGGTTTTTTTATGATTTTTTTCGCTTAGGCTCTTGACATCATCTTGTCTTTGCGTTTATAGTTACAAATCAAAGGAATTGGGTGAGATGTCATGAAAACACAGCGTGGCGTAACTTTGACAGATTTTTTGGCAGGGCTAGCCTTGATAGGCGTAGCCACGCTAGGCGCTTTGGCCGGCTTTGATTGGGCGGTCAATACAGCCTTGGCACGTAAGATTTATGACGGGGTTACAACGCGAGCCATAGCGGCACAAACATCCGCAACCGTTGCCAAAGCAGAGGTGGGTAACACAGTGACTTTGGGCGGCTTTGCGGCGCAATCTGACGGGGTCAGTTATACCATCCGTCGTGTGACCAGCCCGGACTCTTCTGTTCAGTTTAGTATCGGTATATCCAGCATTGGCAATGGTATCTGCCGCCGCCTGCTCAGTCAAAACTATTCCATCGTGCCTTTAGGCGCTGTCAGCGTCAATGGCGCGAAGAAAAATGGGAATAGCCCGGAAGCCGACGACTGCGGCGACAACGACACAGTGAATTTGGTCTTTTACTTTGACGCTGCACAGGTCAATTTTCCGGAAGGTTGCACAGGCGATGAGTGCCACCCGATATCTGATGATGAAGAAGATTGCGCAGACGGCACTGTTTGGGATCCGTATCATAAACGATGTGTGTCCGTCGATTCTTTTTCGACAATATGCGGTGAGTGCCAAGACGGATATATGTGCTCGGTGCAACAGTGGGCGGGCAGCCAGGAAGAATCGTCCTTAAAGGCGCGCCCCGAGTGTAAACCCATTGAAACAGTCTATGTCCAAGGCAGGGCCGGGCGTGTTTATTTGTCAGCGACCACGACGATGACGTGGTGGGATGCGATGAACTTTTGCAAAGCGGCCAACAAATCTGCGGCGTTGCCGGCTGGAGTAGCCTCGGCCGATTACGACGGAGCCTGGACAAGTGAAGAGATTGGTCACAAAGCCTCTTACATACAGGGCACTTCGACCGCGACGGACAAAAAGACCGCGTATCATTTGCCCTTGTGCCCGACCAACGATTGCGATAATCAAGGGCCTTGCCGACAAGTGAACTCCCAAAGATGTGAGTTTTCGGACAAACCGGACGGAACACAATGCGAAACACAAGACGGGGAAAACGGTTATTGCTATTCCGGCACGTGTCAGCCGAGATGTGCGTCGGATGCGTCCTGTGTCAATCCGAAAGTGTGTGGCGATTTAAAGGTCTGTATCTGCCCGGCGGCAAACAATCCTTGTAAGACTATTACGGATGAGACGACTTGCACCTCGGCCAATGTTGAGAACGGAACCGCGTGCCACAACCACGGTCAATGTTCTAACGGCACATGCAAACTGGACAACTGCCATTACCTGGACGATGAAGGTATTATACAAAAGGCCAACGAAGGCTCATGTGTTTTTAAAGATAGCGAATTAGGCAATTTGACAACGCCGGGCGTTTGTAATAACGGTGTGTGCGGGCCGATCAGTTGCACAGCGAACTCAGGCTGTCCGGACTTGACTTATTGTCGCTATCAACCGCAAGACAGCTCGTCAGCAGGCACTGGCACATGTCGCATGTTAGGCGACAGGAATCATGGTGCCGCCAATTACGGAATCTTTCAAAGTGCGCAAACAATGGATTGGTGGAGCGCGGCCAACTGGTGTGCTGTAGCGACAGCCGGCCAAGAAGAGCAGGGCGCCATCGTTGCCTCGTCCGCTTTGTGTGGCGCAGTGCCATCAGTGGGGGTAGCAGGTTGCGCGAACTATACGAATCAATTGGCCGGTTGGACAGGCTCCAACTCGGGCAACGACGGGTATTATCTGGATGGCTCGGGCGGATATTTATTGCGCGCCAGAAACAATACTTATTCGGCACTATGTGGCAAAATGTGCGCCGAAGGTTATGTCTTAAATGCCGGCTCCGGCACGTGCGAGGCTTGTCCGGCCAATACCTATTATAAAGACAACGAATGTGTGGCGTGCCCCAATGGCTCGACATCGCAGGCCAATTCCCGCGAATGCACATGCCCGTCAGGCTCGACTTGGGACGCAACAGCCGGACAGTGTGATCCCCCGTCATGCTTGGCTCATGCTGATTGTGCGCTGTGTTTGCCGGGTGAAAGCTGTGGCGATCAGGTCTATTCGTCTTGCAACACAAGCACGCATTTATGCACGTTCTATACACCAGTGGCTTATTTGCAATCATCTGGTTCTGACCCTGATAATAAGGGAGATGCGCAAAAAGGTCAGTACATTGAAACTGGGCTTTCCACCGCTGATTATAACCATGTTGAAGCCAAATTTGCAAACACAGATACATCTAAGCGGCGTTGCTATGTTTTCGGTGTTGACGGTGGAGATGTTGTCGGAACAACAAGATCGCAGTTTTCCTTTTCCAAAACACCTTTCATAGGTTGGGGTGGCAAAACCAATTACTGTTCAACAACAAGTTGCGTAAGCAATTGGAATGTGGATACAGCAGATCATACGATGATTATGGCTTTGAAAACCTTTTTGGTGGATTACGCAACCGTATGGACAAGCTCAGCAGATTATGTTGAAGATAACAGGTATACGGCCGTGTTGTTTGCAAATAAAGCGGCTGCAACGGTTAAGCAATACGCCAATGTTAAGATATATTGGGTGAAAATGTTGTGGGATTCGACTTTGAAAGGGTATTTCCTTCCGGCATTAGATTCGTCGGGACAACCGGGTATGTTTGATGCGGTAACACGCACAATGTTCTATAAGGGCAGTCAATCCACAGGTGACTTTACCTATCCCGCTCCGTAACGCTTAAAAAACAAAACACCCCGCCAGATTGACGGGGTGTTTTTTGATAATCTGTTTATGAACGGCTGGGCAGTTTAGCCACTTTGCGCACAGGCACCGTATATTCGGACACAATCTGGTCGTCGTGAACTTCAATCATCAACAACTGCGTGACCTCGGACAACAACTTGCGCACCGTTGTCGGAATAGCTTCAATAAAGAAATTGGTTTCGTTGTTTCTGTAAAAAAGGACGGTGTCTCCGCCATCATACAAGATATGCGGATCTTCCACGTTACCCATGCGAGCACGTATCGCCATCAAAATCTCGTTGTCTTCATTCTGCAAAAGGTCGTATTCACCTTCAGGAATCACAACAGTTTCAACCATAGTCGGCTCTCCTTTCTAAATCACCATTAAGACAAGTGTAACACTTTTTTTTCAAAAGAAAAGAAAAAAATACACAATTTTTCAATTTTTTATGTCCAAGGGGTGGAATTAACGCTTGATTTTAGCGTCAAATGTTGGTAATTTAAGCCCTAGAAGGATATAATAATGTTTGAAACCCCTGATTTTTTTGATTGTGTCGGTAGCACGCAGGATGTGGCGAAGTCGTACCCTGTCGGCTCGGTCATTGTGGCGCGCCGGCAAGAGCAGGGGCGCGGGCGTATGGGGCGCACCTGGGTCAGCGAGCCGGGTAACCTGTTCTTTTCTGTGGTTTTGCCCGAATATGATAAGCCTTATTTATACGGTTTTGCAGCCAGTTTGGCCATTGCCGACGCGTTGGCGTCTTATTCGCCACGCTTGAAATGGCCCAATGATGTCCTTTTACAGAACAAGAAAGTGTGCGGCCTGTTGCTGGAGCATGCGGATGAGAAAGTGATTTTGGGCATCGGTGTCAATATTGTCTCTTCGCCCAAGAAAAATATGCTGTATGAGACAGTATGTCTGAAAGATGTTGGACCTGTGCCCACGGTGGAACAGTTGCTGTCCGTTTGCCTGGCCTGCCTGGAAAAGAATATTCAACAGTTGATGGATATGGGCTTTGGCCCGGTGCGCCGACGGTGGCTTGAATACGCCACAGGGATTGGGCAACACATTCGCGTGGCCTTGCCAAACGAAACATTAGAAGGTGAGTTTGAAGGCCTGTCAGAAGACGGTTTTTTGCGCTTGCGCTTGCCGACAGGACAAATTAAAGTGATTATGGCCGGTGATGTTAATCCGGCATTGAAGGAAAAATAAGATGGAAGAAGAAAAACAAGAGTTGGTTTTACCAAAAGATTCGTTGGTGTTTATCCCTATGGGCGGCAGCTCGGAAATCGGGATGAACTTTTTTGCCTATGGCTATCAGGGCAAGTGGCTGATTGTGGATTGTGGCTTGGGCTTTCCGGGCGATAACCTGCCGGGTGTCGATTTGCTTGTGCCGGACGCCAGTTTTATTGCACAATACAAGAAAGATATTGTCGCTTTGCTGATTACCCATGGGCATGAAGATCACATCGGCGCTATTCCGTATTTGTGGAAGGACCTGCAATGCCCGATTTACACCACCGCCTTTACGGGCGAACTGATTGAGGGCAAGTTGGATGAGGCCAACCTGTTAGGGCGTGCGGACCTGAATATTGTAGATATGGATGCCGAATTGGAGTTGCCACCTTTTAAGGTGCGTATGGTCAGCTCTCATCACTCAATCCCCGAGCCGAATATGCTGCTGATTGAAACAAAAGAAGGGCGCATTGTCCATACGGGCGATTGGCGCTTTGACAAGCCCTTGAAAAGCGGCAAACTGGACAATGAGGACTTGCTCAAAGAAATCGGCAAGAAAGGTGTGTTGGCCTTGGTGTGCGATTCGACCAATGTCTTTGTGGGAGAAAATCAGAACACCGAGTTGGATGTGCGCGAAAACCTGAAAAGGATTTTTGCTGAACAAAAGGGCAGAATAGTTGTGACGTGCTTTGCCTCGAATGTCGCGCGTATTGAGAGCATTTACGAAGCGGCGAAAAGTGTGAAGCGCAAGGTGTGTCTGATGGGACGTTCCTTATGGCGTATCGACAGCGCGGCGCGCGCTACCGGCTATTTGAAGGGTGTTCCTGAGTTTTTGACGGAAGAAGAGTCTTTGCAGTGCAAGCCGGAAGAAATTGTCTATATCTGCACCGGCAGTCAGGGCGAATCGCACTCGGCGTTGTTGCGTTTGGCGGTGCCGGCGCCTTTGCCTAATCAGCCGCAACTGTCCCCGGGAGACACGGTGATTTTCTCATCGCGTGTGATACCCGGCAACGAATTGGCTATTGCCAGTGTGCAAAAGCGCCTGATGTCGTTGGGTTGTCGCATTATTATCAACCAGGAAACACTGGTCCACGTGTCCGGGCATCCTTCGGCCGATCAAATGGCGTATCTATACCGCCTGTTAAAGCCGCAAATCGCTATTCCTGTGCATGGAGATCCTTTGCAGATTGCCGAACACAAAAAGTTGGCTCAATCGTGGGGCGCCAAAGTGGCTATCACTGTGGAAGAGGGCGATGTTGTCGAGCTCAACGACGGGCAACCGAATATTTTAGGGCAAGTGCCCGTGGGCTGTATGGCGGTGGACGGCAAAAAGATTATTCCGCTGAAATCAGAAGTGATTAAAAAGCGGCGCAAGATGTTGGAAGGTGGCACCGTTGTGGCTACCTTGGTGGTTGATAAAGACGGCCATTTCTTGACGACGCCTCAGATTTCTTCCTTTGGCCTGATTGAAAATGAACAGGACGATCAGCAGAAACTCATTGACTTTGTCCAAGAAAAAATCGGGCAGATATCGGAAGAAAACCTGAAAAAAGATCAGATGATTAACGAGACCGCGCGGTCGGCTATTCGTCAGTTTATCTCGGAATATTATGGCAAAAAGCCCTTGATTGAGATTCATTTGTTGAGGTTATAGTTGATGAAACTTTGGTGGATCGGCTGTTGTTTGTTGGTATGTGTCCTGACGGGCTGTCAAGCCTTTGTCCGCGGGGATACCTATACGGTGAAAAAATCGGATACTCTGTATTCTATTTCCCGTCAGTTTGATGTGCCGATGCAGCAGATTATTTCCCGCAACAACTTGCGCCCGCCGTATCGCCTGTCCGTCAATCAAAAACTGTTTATTCCTTCTGTGAAAACGCATACCGTTCGCAAAGGGGATACAATCTATAGCATTGCCAAAAAATACAAGGTCAGTTTTAAGGCCTTGGGCGCATACAACGGTATTGGGGCCCCTTGGACTTTGAAAATCGGCCAGAAGTTGCGTATTCCGACACACAACGGACAGACAATGGTTGCCGATTTATCGACTCCTTCTTCAACCTCAACAAGCAGTTCGGCACAAACCTCACGTGTGGCGGCGGCCAAAAAGAAACAGCCCGCTTTGACAGCGCCTAAAAGAACGGGCAAATTCACATGGCCGGCTTCCGGCAAGGTGGTCTCGCACTTCGGGGCTTCGGGCAACGGACAGAAAAACGATGGTATCAACATAGCAGCGGCCAAGGGAACGCCTGTGAAAGCGGCCGATAATGGCGTTGTGGCCTATGCCGGTAATGAAATTAAAGGTTTCGGTAACTTGCTTTTGGTAAAACACGAAAACAATTGGGTGACTGCCTATGCGCATAACGATTCTCTGCTGGTCAAACGCGGCGATGTGGTCAAGCAGGGGCAAACGATTGCCAAAGTCGGCTCTACGGGTAACGTGAATAAACCTCAATTACACTTTGAAATTCGTAAGAACTCCAAGGCGGTTGACCCCTTATCGTATATGAAATAAAAAATAAACTAGACGCGGGCAAGATTTTGTTATAAACTGAAAAAAAACAATGTGAGGACATGACAATGAAGAAACATCTTTTTTTAGGTTCCCTGTTGGCTTTGTCTGTGGCAACTGCCGCGATGGCTGATTTGCAAAAAGGCTTGGAGTTTTACAAATATCAGCACTATGATATGGCTTATACCGAGTTCCAAACCGCTGCCGAGGCCGGTGACAACATTGCCCTGTATTATTTGGGCTTGATGCACCAAAAAGGTCAGGGTGTGCCGCAAAACAAAATGCGTGCGGCGCAGTTCTTCTTGGATTCTTACAATGCAGGCAATACGTTGGCAGCCACCAAGTTGGCGGTGATGTTGCTCAACAACGACGGTGTGGAAAAAGATACACGTACTGCTTTGGAATTGCTGCGTTCTGCCGGTCGTGCCGGTGAAAAAGAAGCGTTATATACTTTGGGTGAGCTGTATGCGCAAGGCGATCCGGTGGAACAAAACTATGTTTATGCTGCCGGTTTTTATAAGCTGTCGGCCTTGCAGGGCTTTGCTCCTGCGCAATACAAGCTGGCCACGTTATACTTATACGGACGTGGTATTCCGCAAGATCACCAAATGGCCGTAACTTGGTTTACACGCGCCGCGCAACAAGGTTATGTGCAAGCTCAATACGATTTAGCCACCTTGTCCTTGATGGAAGGGCGTTTGAAAAACATCGGGCGCGCTTATATCTGGTTTAGCATTGTTGCCGCGTATAACACGGACGAAATTGGTGTGGAAGCAGCAAAACATCGTGATGAAGCAGCGCAATTGGTTAAAAAGGCTGTCGATTTGGATATCATGCAAGAGGCTGTGCGCAAATGGGTTGTGCGTCAGCCGCAAGAGACAGTGCCGCCTGAAGAGCTGACGGCGCCGACGCCGACCATTCCCGGCTTTAATGATGAAGCGACGTTGGCAACTCTACAAGGCTCCAGCCTAATGCAGTTGTCCAGTGGCTCGGCTTACGCTATCAACTCGGATGAAATTGAAAAGGCGATTTTGACCAGAGATGTGTCCGCTATTGAAGAAAAAATCAATCAATGGGGCTCCAGCGGTCATCCGGATGCGTATTTGTATTGGGGTAAATTAGTGGAAGTGCGCTTGCAGGATAAGCAAACCGCTATGCAGTGGTATTTGAAGGCGGCCGAAGCCGGCAATGCCGAGGCACAATATCGTGTGGCGCAAGGTTACTGTGAAGGCGAACAATTCCCCTTAAATCCGTCAGAATGCTATATGTGGTTGAAAGAGGCGGAAAAGACAGCCAAAGGGCAGTTAAGATTGCTTGTGGATCAAACCTTGCAGGCGGTTGAATCGCAAATGGCGCCGGAAGATATCCAGGCAGGTTTGAAGAAACAAGAAAATCGCCAGCAACCCAAGAAAGAGGAAGAGCCGTCAAACTCTATCTTCAATAACCTGTTTTCATAACTGGTTTTCTAACAGACGATTGAGCCTTTCTGTAAAGCGGGCAGGGTCTTTCACACCTTCGCCTTCGCAGATTCGCGCCTGTTCATACAGCAAGAAAATGGTATCTTCTGTTTGTTCCACATTCTTATTGTGCGTAATATTGTTCGCCAAATGCTTGATCAACGGATGTTGAGGATTGATTTGCAACAGGCGATCATTGTGTGGCATCGGCTGTTTGTGCAATTTCATCATCCGCTCCAGATGTAGGCTGATTTGCGGTGAAGTGCTAATCAGGGCGACCGGACTTTTATGCAAGCGGTTAGTTGCTTGCACATCGGCCACTTCATCATGCAACAGGCCTTTTATTTTGCCAATCAACAGGTCTTGCGTGGCCGCATCCAATGGCTTGCCATCCTTCGTATCTGCGCCTTTGATATCGTCCAAATCGTCGCCAGGGTGCGCAATGGACAAAATGGGGTGGCCTTTATAGGCGGTAAAGACCTGTGTCCAGAACTCATCAATCGGATCTGATAACAGCAACACTTCAATACCGCGTGCGGTAAAGCCTTCCAGTTGCGGGTTATTTTGCAACATTTCCTTGTTGTCGCCGGTAATAAAATAAATGTTTTTCTGTTTTTTTGGCATACGCTGGACATAGGCCTCTAAAGTCGTCAATTCGTTGCCATGAGAGGTATCAAAGCGGCATAGGTCGGCAATCGCTTCGGCATTTTCATGATCTTCATACAGGCCTTCCTTAAAGACGATGCCACAGTTTTCCCAAAGGTCTTGTATTTAGCCTCATCTTTGGACTTGTCCTTCAATTCTTTGAGCAAACGCCGCACCAGGCCTGTCTTGATTTTGGCCAAAGCCGGCGTGTGTTGCAGCATTTCTCTAGATACGTTCAAGGGCAGGGCATTGGTGTCAATGACGCCTTTGACAAAACGCAGATAATGCGGCAGCAAGTCGGGGATTTCGTCCGAAATAAAGACCCGATTCGCATACAGGTGAAGCCCGTGCGTTTGCTCCGGCTGGAACAAATCAAAAGGCGCTTGGGTAGGAATAAACAGCAATGCTGTGTAATCGACCACACCTTCTGCACTGTAATGTATGGTATCCCAAGGCTCATCAAATGCGTGCGCAATATGGCGATAAAATTGTAAATACTGCTCGGGCGTAATCTTTGATTTGGGGCGTGTCCATAGCGAAGAGGCTGCATTGACGGTTTCTTCCTGCGTGCCGGCCTTCAGCACAATAGGGATATCAATATGGTTGGAGTATTGTTGCACCACAAAGCGCAAGCGCGTCGGGTCTGTATATTCCATAAAGTCCTTTTTCAATGAAAGAATAATCTTTGTTCCTTGTTCGGCGTCTTTGGTTGGGCTGATTTCAAAGCCGCTTTTGCAGTCCGATTCCCACATATAGCCCTTGTCTTGACCGATTTTCTTTGAAATAACGGTAATTTTGTCTGCCACCATGAAGGCTGAGTAAAAACCGACACCGAATTGGCCGATAAGCGCCATATCTTTTTGCTTGTCGCCGGTCAGACGGCTCATAAACTCTTGCGTGCCTGATTGCGCAATCGTGCCCAGGTCGTGAATCAAGTCCTCTTTGTCCATACCGATACCATTGTCCGTTACGGTTAGTGTGCCTTTGGCTTTGTCGGGAACAAGCAGAATCTTGAAGTCCTTGGCGCTGCCGGCCCACTCGGGATGGGTCAGCGCGGTGTATCTCAATTTATCACAGGCATCGGACGCGTTGGAAATCAACTCGCGCAAGAAAATCTCGTTGTGAGAATACATTGAGTTGATTACAATGTTCAAAACTTGCTCAACCTGAGCTTGAAATGAGTGCTGTTCTTTTGTCATCATAAACTCCTTTTGTAATACTTATATATGCTATATGGGATAGGGGTGCAAAAAAATCAACCTGTTTTGAAAAAAAAGACTTGCAATTTTTTGTGTTCAAGCACAATATAGACAAAGTTATCAATGCATATATGAAAGGAAAAAATTATGCCGTCAGTTGTAAATGATTCATGTATTTTGTGCAAAACATGCGTGTCTGTGTGCCCTGTGGGCGCTTTTCATGAAGGCGAGGCGATGGTTGTCGTTGATCCGGATAAGTGCATTGACTGTGGTATCTGCATTGGCGATTGCCCGCAATCTGCGATTAAACCGGCCGATGAAGCCGATGCCAAATGGGTGAAGTTCAACGCCGAAAAGGCAAAAGAGTGGCCGGAAGCCAAAGGCTAATCCGCCGCCTGCATTTTTTGCTTTATTTTTATCATTTTTTGTGGTATAATCTCCCCACATTGTAAGAGAAAAAAGGTGTAACTATGTCTAAAACCTGTCAATTTAACCCGGGTGATTTTGTTGTCTATCCGGCTCATGGCGTCGGGAAAGTCAAAGATATCGCCAGTTATGATATTGCCGGCCAAAAATTAGATATGATTGTCGTGTCCTTTGATAAGGATAAAATGGATATGAAGATCCCCAGCGGCAAGGCGGCTCAGTCGGGCTTGCGTCCGATTGCTTCTGAAGCCATTATGGCGCAGGCGGTGGAAACTTTGCGTGCCAAACCCAAGGTCAAAAAGACCATGTGGAGCCGTCGTTCTATGGAATATGAAGCCAAAATCAATTCCGGCGACCCGTGCCAAATTGCCGAGGTGATTCGCGATTTACACAAGACAAACGAAAAAAGCGAGCAATCTTACAGCGAACATCAAATGTTCGAGGTGGCGTTTAACCGCTTGTCATCCGAGTATGCGGCGCAAAAGAACATCTCTTTTGAAGATGCCAGCCAGCAATTGACCGACGTTTTGGCGGTTCAAAAGTTGAAATAACATCCAGGATGGGTGGCAGAGTGGTCTATTGCGGCGGTCTTGAAAACCGTTGAGGGGCAACCCTCCGGGAGTTCGAATCTCTCCCCATCCGCCATCACTTCAATTAAAAAAACACCCCGTCAATCTGGCGGGGTGGTTTATTTTTAAGAATGTTCCGGTTGTTCGCTTTTTTTCAGGTCTTGCTCATATCGGCGGATAATCGCCAAGCACATGCGTTTTTCGTTTTCCAACGCGTTTAATCTTTGGCGCGCCACATGCACCTCATCGGGCTCGATGCTCCATTCGGTCACTTTGCGCGGTCCGGCCGGTTGCGCAGTGGCCTGCGTTTTGGCCTGCGCGGCGGTTTTGGCTCGGCGCGGCTCTAGATCTTGAGAGATTGCCGGCAGCACCAGTCGGCTCATATCCGTTTTGTGAAAATGGCCGTCATAGTCCCGGGCGCTGTCCAATTGAAAGCCGGCGGCTAAGGCTTTGAGCGATATAGCGCGTCCGTCCTTTAATACACGCCATTGCGTCGGTTGAACTTCTACCCAGACCAATTGCCCGTTGCTGACAGCCTGACCATTGGACAGACGGGTATCTCCGTCGCACAGTTTGGCCGGCACATGAATAAATCTTTTGTTCCGGTAGATAACTTCTGGAAACTGTTTGGGCTGAAAGCCTTTGTCATAGTCGCGCAAGCCACGCGCATCACGCCGGAAAGTTCGACCTGTATAGGTCAGTTGTCCGGCCTTTTCCAAAGCATCTAACTCGGCGCCTGTTTTTTCGTCTGTCGCATCTTGAGGGTATTCTTTGTCCTGGCAAGTGAAGACATCGCCCGCTTTAGCGCCTTCCGGGCAATATTTAGCGACTTCCGAGGCCGGCATGACCGGGCAGAGCGCTACATCGCGCGTGGTCGAACAACACCAGTCCTCAACCCCATCGCAATCGATATAAAGCACACCGCCATCTTCTGTGCCGGATGAAGACAAGACGGCACAATGCGCGTCGGTCCATGTATAAGCCCCCGACAAAACGGCATAATCTGTCGCAACAGGCGCACCGACTTGGTGCAGGACTTGGATCTCAGGTAAGGTATAATCTGTCATTTGCTCTCTCGTTACCATATCGGACATAGAATAGTATGCGACAATAACATAAAAAAGAGCCTTTGTCAATAGGAAAGATATAGGTAATCCACGCTCGGCAAAGGGTTGGACGGGGGATAGAGATTTATATGGCGGGATTTTGCGCGTGGCGCTGACCTTGGGCAATGAACCGGCGCGCTTGCGCCCGCCTTTGCCCTGCGGTTGAACCCACTTTTCCGTGGGTTAAAATCCCATACACACGATTAAAAAAAGAACGCCCAAATGGGCGTTCTTTTCTCAATGGTCGGAGTGGCGGGATTTGAACCCACGACCCCTACGTCCCGAACGTAGTGCTCTACCAGGCTGAGCTACACTCCGAAGGTCAGGGTCTATGTATAACTCTTTTCGCAACAAAAGGCAAGCGTTTTTTATTCCGATTCGTTTTTTTTGTCCAAATCGCTTAGAAATTGCTTGATAAATTGGATGTGCTCATCTTTATACAACGACATCGTCAGCAAGGAAAACAGCAGGGCGTGCTCATAGTTGGGCAGGTTGCCGACATCCATATAATACAAAGCGTTTGGACGGGCAAAAGTGGTAATCTTATACCCGTTTGCCAGGCCTTCCTCATCCATAAAGTCGTTTGATGCGTCGGTGTAAAACCACTCGCCCTTGAAAAACGGTTCTTCCGGACGATAGGTCTTCCACTTGGCCACAATGTGATCCAAACAAGCCTTTGGGAAGAACATCGGCGAAAACACGCCCATCAGGTTATAGGCCACCGAAGGCTTTTCGATAATGCGGTTATTATGCACAATGGCGTAAGCGCTGACATCCTTACAAGGAATCGTCGTCAAAAGAATCTGTTTGGGGTCAGCCAAGAAGGCATCCGCCAGAGCCTGTAAGAGCAGGGGCTGTCCCGGTTCGGGCAAATGCACGTCATCCGGAAAAATCAAGGCCATGTGTCTGTCCGGCGATTGTTCGTGCGCCAAAGCCAGCACGTGCGCTGTTCCCAACGGTTGTTCCTGAATCACATAGCGAATTTGCACACCTTCCGGAATTCGCGTGCTCCGGATTGCCTGCGCAATTTTCGGATGTCCGCGCTTTTCAACCTTTTGCTCAACTTCCGGGCTGGGCGCCAAAGCCTCTTGAAAGGACTTTTTGACGTCTTCAGAACGACACACGATGGTGATATACTTACCACCTACCGCAAAAATCTGTTGCAAAATATAATCAATCAGGCGCACAGAGCCAAAGGGCAAGAACCCTTTATGCGCTAACCCTTTTGATTGAGGATAATTGCGGGTGCTTTGCCCGCCGCAAGCCAGCACAAACTCTATATTTTCTATCATAAGGCACTCCTTGTTTTGTCTGTTACTACGCATTTTTGTTATTTATACTACGAAAGTCAAGAAAAAAATACACAAGATACTTGACGAAATGCCAAAATCATACTATCTAATGAGCATAACCTGAAACATAGGTCGTTTTTTACAGAAGTTTAGAAAGGAGTTCTTATGAAGTTTAGACCATTGCTTGACCGTGTTGTCGTGCAGCGCGTGGAAGAAGAAAGCCGCACAGCCGGTGGTATTATTATCCCTGATACAGCAAAAGAAAAGCCCTCACAGGGTATCGTGGTGGCTGTTGGCCCCGGTGGTGTCAATGATAACGGAAAAACGATTGTGATGACCTTGAAAGAAGGCGACAGAATCCTATTTGGAAAATGGGCCGGCACAGAAATCAAAGTGGATGGTCAAACCTTGTTGATTATGCGTGAGAATGATGTTCTCGGCGTGTTAGAATAATAAACTGGAAAGGAATTAAAATGACAGCAAAAGAAATTAAATTCGGAACAGAAGCCCGCGCCAAGATGTTACAGGGCGTGGATATGCTTGCTGATACCGTCAAGGTAACTTTGGGCCCCAAAGGACGTAATGTCGTTATTAACAAATCTTTTGGCGCTCCGCGTGTTACCAAAGACGGCGTGTCCGTGGCCAAAGAAATAGAGTTGGCTGATAAGTTTGAAAATATGGGTGCGCAAATGGTGCGCGAAGTGGCTTCTAAGTCCGCTGATATTGCCGGAGACGGAACCACAACCGCCACGGTTTTGGCACAAGCCATTGTACGCGAGGGCTGTAAGTCTGTGGCCGCCGGTATGAATCCTATGGATTTGAAACGCGGTATTGATATGGCTGTGGCCGCTGTGATTGAAGACATTAAGAAACGTTCTAAACCTGTCTCCACAACGGAAGAGATTGCGCAAGTGGGCACGATTTCTGCCAATGGCGATCGTTCTATCGGTGATGACATTGCTCAAGCGATGGAAAAGGTCGGCAAAGAAGGCGTGATTACCGTTGAAGATGCCAAGGGTATGGAAACAGAACTGGAAGTCGTGGAAGGTATGCAATTTGATCGTGGCTACCTGTCTCCGTATTTCATTACCAACCCGGAAAAAATGACCGCCGAGTTGGAAAACCCGTTTATTTTAATCAATGAAGGCAAACTGTCCAACTTACAAGCCTTGTTGCCGGTGTTGGAAGCGGTTGTCCAATCTGGACGTCCTTTGCTGATTATTGCCGAAGATGTGGAAGGTGAAGCCTTAGCCACTTTGGTGGTAAATAAATTGCGCGGTGGTTTGAAGATTGCCGCTGTGAAAGCCCCGGGCTTTGGTGACAGACGTAAAGCCATGTTGGAAGATATCGCTATTTTGACTAAAGGTCAGGTGGTCTCGGCTGACTTGGGTATGAAACTGGAAGATGTCACTTTGGCCATGTTGGGCACAGCCAAAAAGGTAACCGTGACGAAGGAAAACACAACCATCGTCAGTGGTGCCGGTGATGCTGACGCGATCAAAGCGCGTTGCGCTCAAATCAAAAAACTGATTGAAGATGCGACATCCGATTATGATAAAGAAAAATTGCAAGAACGCTTGGCTAAATTGGCCGGCGGTGTTGCGGTTATCAAGATTGGTGGTGCCACCGAAATCGAAGTGAAGGAAAAGAAAGACCGCGTTGATGATGCTTTGCATGCCACACGTGCTGCCGTGTTGGAAGGTGTTGTTGCCGGCGGTGGTGTGGCCTTGCTGTATGCAGGTCGTGCTTTGGATAAATTAAAACCGGCCAATGATGATCAGCGCGTCGGTATTGACATTATCCGTCGGGCTATTCAGGCTCCGTTGCGTCAAATTGTTGAAAATGCGGCGCAAGACGGTGCGGTTGTCGTCGGCAAGTTGTTGGAAAAATATGATACCTCTATGGGTTATGATGCTCAAAACGGAACATACACCAACATGATTGAAGCCGGTATCGTGGATCCGACAAAAGTGGTAAGAACGGCTTTGGAAGGCGCAGCCTCTGTGGCCAGCCTGTTGATTACGACAGAAGCCATGATTGCCGAAAAGCCGGAAGAACATCCCGCGAATCCTGCAATGCCATCCGGCATGGGCGGTATGGGCGGCATGTACTAGTCTGACCGAGTGGAACGATAAAACCCCGCTGTTTTGGCGGGGTTTTTCATATCATCAAATGTCAGGGAATATATTTTTTCAAAATGTCTGGACAATTCACTGAAAGCAGAGTATAAAAAACTCAATAACAATAACCAAGGGGATGCCTATGAAAAAAACAATGAAAATGGTAGATGGAAACGAAGCCGCCGCGTATGTGGCTTCTCAACTGACAGACGTATCGATTATTTATCCGATTACACCATCATCTCCTATGGGCGAGTGGGCTGACGCATGGAGCGCCCAAGGCGAAAAGAACATTTGGGGCAAAGTGCCATCTGTGTTGGAAATGCAATCTGAAGCCGGTGCTATCGGGGCGGTGCATGGCGCTTTACAGGCGGGCGCGATTACAACGACCTATACCGCTTCGCAGGGCTTGTTGCTGATGATCCCCAATATGAACAAAATTGCCGGCGAATTGACGCCTTTTGTGATGCATGTGGCAGCGCGAACAGTGGCAACGCATGCGTTGTCTATTTTCGGTGATCATTCGGATGTGATGTCCTGTCGTCAGACGGGGTTTGCCATGTTGTCATCTCACTCTGTGCAAGAGGCGCAAGATATGGCGGCTATTGCTCATCATGCGACCTTTAAGGCGCGCGTGCCTTTCCTGCATTTCTTTGACGGGTTTAGAACATCGCATGAAATCAATAAAATTGAGGCAGTATCTTCCGATGAATTGCGCACCTTTATGGAAGACGTAGATACACAATTTACGGCCAAAAACGCGCTCAATCCGGAACATCCTGTTTTAAGAGGCACAGCCGAAAATCCGGATGTATTCTTCCAAATCAGAGAAGCTTGCAATCCTTTCTATGATGCGGCCGCTCAACATGTTCAAGACAGTATGGATCGCTTTGCGAAAATTACGGGCAGGGCGTATCATCTAGTCGATTATGTCGGTGCCAAAGATGCCACGCATGTGGTCGTTGTAATGGGCTCGGCGGCTGAAACCATGGAAGAGACGGTGGCTTATCTGAATAAGAAGGGCTATAAAGCCGGCGTTGCCAAAGTGCATTTGTATCGTCCTTTCCCGCAGGAAGCGTTGTTAAAAGCGCTGCCGAAAACAGTCAAACAGGTCACTGTTCTGGACAGAACAAAAGAAGCCGGTGCGGTCGGTGAGCCTTTGTATTTGGATGTCGTGGCGACTTTGGCGCAAGCCGGACGCACGGTGTCGGTCTTTGGTGGGCGTTATGGCCTGTCTTCAAAAGATTTCACGCCGGCGATGGCCAAAGCGGTGTTGGACAACACAAAGAAAAAGCACTTTACAGTCGGTATTGAAGATGATGTGACACACTTATCGTTGCCGGTGGATGCTTCGTTTAATATTGATTCGCCAGAGGTTAGTCGCTGTGTGTTCTATGGTTTGGGCTCAGACGGAACGGTGGGCGCCAACAAAAACTCTATCAAAATTATTGCGGGCGATGAGGGCACATACGGGCAGGCCTATTTTGTCTATGACAGCAAAAAGTCTGGTGCGATGACCACCTCGCATTTGCGCTTTGCCAAAAAGGTCATCAAGGCGCCTTATATCATCGATCGGGCGAACTTCGTGGCTATTCACCATATGCCCTTTATGGAAAAAATTGATATGACTTCCTGTTTGGCAGATAAAGGTGTTGTGCTGTTAAATACGCTGGCCGCGCCCGATAAAGTGTGGGATATTTTGCCCTCACAAGTTCAAAAAGATTTGATTGATAAGCATGCCCGCTTGTTTGTTATCAACGCATTGGATGTGGCGAAAAAGGCCGGCATGGGACGCAGAATCAATACCATTATGCAGACTTGCTTCTTTGCGATTTCTGGCGTTTTGCCACAGAAAACAGCGATTGAGCGCATTAAAAAGTCGATTGAAAAAACCTATATGAAGAAAGGGCCGGAGATTGTCCAGGCCAACATCAACGCTGTGAATGCGGCTTTGGCGCACTTGCATGAAGTGAAGGTGCCCAAAAAGGTGACTGCGAAACAAGGTCGTCAGCCTGGTGTGGCCGCTAATGCACCCGAGTTCTTGCGCAAAATTACTGCGCCGATTATTGAAGGTCGCGGCGATTTGATGCCGGTGTCGGCGTTTGCGCCTGTGGTGGATGGCACATGGCCGACAGGCACAGCCGCTTATGAAAAACGGCGTATTGCAGACAACATCCCGAATTGGTCGCCGGAATTGTGTATTCAATGCGGCAAGTGCGCGTTTGTATGTCCGCACGCGGCTATTCGTCAAAAGATTATCAAAAATGACCTGTTGAAGAAAGCACCCAAGGGCTTTAAGTCTGTGCCGTATCGCGGTAAAGAGTTCCCCAATTGCGGGTTTGTTGTTCAGGTCGCACCGGAAGATTGTACCGGCTGTACTTTGTGTCGTCAGGTTTGTCCGGCGCGTGCCAAAGATAATCCGGAACGCAAAGCGTTGGAAATGAAGCCGATTCAAACAGAGTTGGCAAAAGATATTCGTGACTTTGACTTTTTCAAAAAAGCGCCCGATTTGTCGGCCGCCGACGTCAATACAAACAATGTGAAGGATGTCAGTTTGCTTCAACCGTTGTTTGAGTTTTCAGGTGCGTGTGCCGGCTGCGGAGAGACGCCTTATATTCGTTTGATGTCTCAATTGTTCGGCGACAGAGCGCTGATTGCCAATGCGACGGGCTGTTCGTCAATTTATGGCGGCAACTTGCCTGTTACGCCTTACACGACAAATGCGCAGGGGCAGGGGCCAGCGTGGATCAACAGCCTGTTTGAAGATAATGCCGAGGTCGGTTTAGGTATGCGCTATGCCTTAAACGATCAACTGGCTTTTGCTACGACATTGTTAAAAGCCTTGTCCGGTAAAGTGGGCGAGAAATTGGCAACCGAGATTATTACGGCACCGCAAGTGACCGCGCAAGATATTAAAGCGCAAAGAGAGCGCGTCGCTCAATTGAAAAAGAAATTGGCCGGCTTGAAGAAAGATAAACAAGCCCAGCAGTTGTTGGCTTTAAGTGATGCTTTTGTGAAAAAGACGGTGTGGATCGTCGGTGGCGACGGTTGGGCCTATGATATCGGCTATGGTGGCTTGGATCATGTGTTGCACTCTGGCCTGGATGTCAATATTTTGGTGCTGGATACGGGCGTGTATTCTAACACAGGCGGACAGCGCTCAAAAGCGACACCGATTGGTGCGTCTGCGAAGTTTGCGGTGGCCGGTAATGAGTTGCCCAAAAAAGATTTGGGTATGATTGCCATGAGCTCTGAACAAGTCTATGTCGCACAAGTGGCCTTTGGCGCAAAAGATATGCAGACTTTGAAGGCCTTTAATGAGGCTGTCTCTTTCCCAGGTCCGTCGTTAATTA
The DNA here is from genome assembly GCA_017958225.1 of Alphaproteobacteria bacterium. Taxonomy (GTDB): domain Bacteria; phylum Pseudomonadota; class Alphaproteobacteria; order CAAHEQ01; family UBA3637; genus RGIG10359. Next base: position 16,696 of record JAGDDD010000027.1, on the reverse strand, counting down.
TCGCCTATGCGCATTGTATCTCACATGGCTATGACATCGGCCAAAACGGGCTGGTGCATCAAAAAATGGCAGTAGATACAGGCCTGTGGCCCTTATACAGATTTGACCCGCGCTTGCTAGCCAACGGTCAGAATCCTTTGCAACTGGATTCGAAACCGACGGCTGATATTGCTGACTTTATGGCGTCAGAAACGCGTTTCAAAGTGGTTGCGCAAACGGACAAAGAACGCTATGCTTATTTGGTAAAGAAAGCGCAAGAGAATATAAAGAGTAGGTTGAAATTATATGAACATCTCGCACAAACGCAAATCTAAACGTGAGTTCTTAAAGATTATTCATTTCTTGGCGTCTCATCCTGACAAGACTGTCTGCCAGGTGCTGCCTTCGCTGGATTCCGGCGGGGTGGAAAGAGGCACACTGGAAATTGCCCGTTTTTTGACAGCCCAGGGGCAGCAGAATATGGTTATTTCATCCGGTGGTCGTTTAGAAGCGGACTTGAAGGCGCTGGGCGTGGAGCATATTTGCTTGCCCGTGCATTCCAAAAACCCGTTTGTGATGATTAAAACCGCCTATAGGCTCCATAAATTATTTGTGGAAAAGAATGTTTGTGTGGTGCATGTCAGATCTCGTGCGCCTGCTTGGACGGTGAAAATGGCGTTGTGGGGCTTGAAGATTCCGATGCTGACGACCTTTCATGGCACCTATGGCTTGAAGCCGGCACCTTTTAAGCGTTGGTATAACCAAGTGATGGTGTCCGGCGCTTTAGTCATCGCTGTTTCCGAACATATTGCGCGTCATATTTTGGAAAATTATAAGGTCAATCCGGACAAGATTCGCTTGATTCCGCGCGGCGCAGATGCGAAAACGTTTGATGCGCGCCAACTGGATAAAAAGAAGGTTGAGGCGTTAAAAAAAGACTGGGGCGTGGAAAAAGGTAAAGTTGTTTTGATGTTGCCTGGTCGCCGCACAAAAATCAAAGGTCATTTGTTGGTCATGGAAGCGTTGAAAAAGATGAAGCACAAGGATGTCCAATGTTTCTTTGTGGGCTCGGATCAGGGGCGGACAGATTATACCAACTTGTTGAAAGAGAAAATCAAGGAACTTGGCCTGCAAAAACAGGTCAAATTGATTGATCACTGCGCAGATATGCTGACCGCTTATGGTGCGTCAGATGTCGTGATTTCGGCCACTACCAAGCCGGAAGCCTTTGGGCGCACGATTCCTGAAGCGCAACTGGTCAAATGCCTGGTTATTGCAGCCAATCATGGCGGAGCGGCCGAAACTATCCAGCATGGCAGAACGGGCTTTCATTTCAAGCCCAACGATTCGGACGATTTAGCGCGCCAGTTAGACGCTTTGCTTGATTTGCCCGAAAATCGGAAAGACTTTATGCGCAATGTCGCACAAAAAGAAGTGTTGAAGAGATACACGGTTGAGACCATGTGTAAAAAGACGTGGGCAGTTTATAAAGAATTGATGAAATAAGGAGACGGACCAATGGCAGAAGAAACTTTTGAAGAGGCAATGGCGCAACTGGAAGAAATCGTGCGCGCTTTGGAAAGCGGACAAGTGAAACTGAACGAGGCGGTAGCCAAGTATGAAAAAGGCTGCGCCCTGTATGCTTTGTGTGAAAAGAAGTTGGCCGATGCCAAAAGCCGCATAGATAAACTGATGGTCCAAGACGGGCAGGTTGTCGGGGTGGAGGAAAATGCCGATATTACAAAATAAACTGAAAGATGTGCGCGCACAACTGGATGTTATTTTAGACCAACTGTTAGCCTTACCAAAGACACAGGAAAAACGCGTGGTCGAGGCCATGCGCTACAGCAGTTTAAATGCCGGCAAGGCAATTCGTCCTTTTTTACTGATTTCTACCATGGAAATGTTTGCGCCCGTTACGCAGGCCGGTTGGGTCGTGGCGGCAGCTTTAGAGATGGTGCATACTTATTCTTTGATCCATGACGATTTACCCTGTATGGACGATGACGATTTGCGGCGTGGTCGGCCCTCTTGCCATAAACAGTTTGATGAGGCAACCGCCTTGTTAGCCGGCGACGCCTTGCTGACGCGCGCTTTTGAAGTGATAGCGCAAAACACGGAAATTGCGCCTGAAAAACGTTGCGAGTTGGTGGCGCTGTTGGCGCGTGCTGCCGGTTGCCAGGGTATGATTGGCGGACAGATGTTAGATTTGATGAGCGAAAATCAACCGCACATGTCGGTGGAAGAACTGCAACGCCTACAGGTTTTGAAAACAGGGCAATTGTTGGCCTATGCCTGTGAGGCCGGTGCGATTTTGGCCGACGCTTCGCCGGAAGATAGGGCAGTGTTACAAGAATACACGCACCACCTGGGGCTGTTGTTCCAAATTACGGATGATATTTTAGATGTGGAAGGCTCTGTGGCGCAAATGGGTAAGACGCTGCATAAAGATGAAAAAGAGCATAAAGTAACTTATGTGTCGTTATTGGGTTTGGAAAAGGCCAAAGCGGTGGCCGATGACTTGACGCAACAGGCGTTAGATACACTGACTTATTTTAAGGGAAAAGCGGCCGTCTTGGAAGATTTGACGCGCTTTGTGCGCACCCGCAATCACTGATTACCACTTTTTACATTTGCGGGTGTCGGCGGCATAGGCCTTATCGGTATCTAACCGTTGGTTTTTGCGGTCGGTTTCCTTTTGAATCTCGTCGATGGTCGGTTTCAAGGCCTGCGTAATCGTCTTTAATAACTTGTTGGTCGGCTCTTGCGGGTCCTCGTTAGGATGCAACGCTACAGGCTGGATCTTTCTTATTGCCACATCTAAGGCGGTTTGCAGTTTAGCGCGTGCAGAACGGAGCGTTTCCTGATGTATGCGCACATGCTTTTGTTCGTGCTGACTGATGACCGAATACTGACAAGAGCCTGGCTTATATTTCTTATCAATATACACATCCAGTTTAGGTATCGACACAATCAGTTTTACCAAATTGACGCGCATGCACAGTTGCTGGCGTGCCGCTTCTTTGATCTCTGTTGTCAATTCGACTTGGTGTGAGATATGAGCAACCGTCAAGCCCATGGTCGTTTCTTTGGTGGTGGCAGGGAAGTCTTTGCGCGCTTTGGAATTATCTACAACAGCGTGCCCCGTTTCAATAACCACCTCTGTGCGTGGCCGCCGGTCATAAAAAGCACATTGTCCCCAGGCACTTTGTGCAAAAATAAGTAGGCTAATGATGAAAAAGTAGTTATAATGTCTCATAACAACTACTATACGATAAATCGCAATAATGTCAAAGGAAAAGAAAATGAGTTGTCTGTTGATGTCTTGGAACGTGGCTTCGATTCGTGCGCGCATGGGCTTGTTATCGCAAGTGCTATCAACGCAGCAACCGGATATTGTTTTGCTACAAGAAGTCAAGACGTTGCCGGAACAGTTCCCTTGGGAACAACTAAAAGATTTGGGCTATCAGGCTGTTTTAAGCGGAGAAAAAGCCTTTAACGGTGTGGCTATTTTGGCCAAAGAGCCTTTGACCGAAGTCAAAACTGCGTTTGACGATATGCCACAAACGCAAGCGCGGTTTATACAGGCGCGTTGGCACGATTATACGGTTGTGTGCGTGTATGTGCCCAATGGCGCTCCGCCGATGAACCAGCCGGAAGACACATCCCGCTTAGCCTATAAATTGGCCTGGTTTGACGCTTTCAATGCCTATATGAAAACGTTGTTAGCCGAGGGTCGGCCGGTGATTTTAGGGGGCGATTTCAATGTGATTGCGCAGCCGACGGATGTGTATAATCCGGATGTTTTTGCCGGTGGCGTGCTGATGTGTGACGAGGTCTTGGAACGTTTTGACAGGTTGCAAAAACTGCCCATGGTCAATGCTTTACGCTGCTTCCATAAAGAGCCGCATTTGTATTCCTTTTGGGATTTCCAAGGGGGCGCATGGCAACGCAATAACGGTATCTTACTGGATGCGGTGTTTGTCTCGGCTGATGTGAAAGACAGATTACAAGACGCTTATTTGCAAAAGGAATTGCGTGCAGCCGAAAAACCGTCGGATCATGTGCCTTTATGCGTCAAGTTGAACTAAAAACGCTTTGATGGCGGCGGGATCTTGTGTCGTCAGCGCGGCACGCCATCTTTTAGCACAAGGTGTGCCAAAATAAAGCCCCATCATATGTCGCATGATACAAGACGGGCTGACATCCGCATTTTGAGCGATATAATCGAGCATAACCGAGGCCACATCCTCACGCGAAGGGCAGGGGTGGCTGTCTTGATAGAACACAGAATCAATATCTTTCAGCGCAAAGGGCTGTGTATAGGCCCACCGCCCAATCATCACACCATCTGTATGGCGTAAATGTTCTTGTATCTGCTCCACAGAAGTAATATTCCCGTTGATGAAAATACGCAACTGCGGAAAGGCTTGTTTTAGGCGATACACATAATCATAGTGCAGCGGCAGTTTCGTTCTGTTCTGCAGAGGCGACATGGAAAGGCGAGCTACACGCGCGTGGATAATAAACTTATTGACGCCGGCTTGAGACAGAATATCAACGAATCTGTGCAGCGCTTGTTCTATATCTTCGGCGCTGTCTAGGGCTAAACGCGTTTTAACGGTGATATCAAGATGTGTGCGCGCCTTCATTTGGGCTACACAATCGGCAATCTTTTCGGGAAAAGGAATAAGGCAGGCCCCAAAGTCGCCCATGCGCACCCGCTCAGATGGGCAACCGGCGTTGATGTTTATGGCGGCATAGCCATAATCTTCGGCTAGGTGGGCGGCCTGCGCCATCATGTCCGGATGAGAGCCGCCGACCTGCAACACCAACGGTTGTTCCACCCTTTGATACGCCAAAAGTTTCTTGCAATCGCCATGATACAGCGCTTGCTCGGATATCATCTCGGTGTATAAGGTGGCGTGCCGACAGATTTGTCGCAGGAAAAAGCGAAAGTGCTTATCCGTCAAATCTAACATAGGCGCAATTTCAATTTCTTTCGTCATAAAAAACATCATACAAAAAAAATCTTGTCAAAAGGTAAAAAATAAATTAGGCTGAAAATAATTCATGTAAGGAGATAGAGATGTGGGTAAAAACCGAACTTCAAAAAGTGGAAGGTTATTTGCAAAAACTCTTTAAAAATCAAGGTATTACCTTGAAAGAGCCTTTTTCAAAGGACGCGCCGGCGGAAGTGTCGTTGGGCGGAGAGTTTATTGCGGTTATCTATAAAAATGAGGATGAAGGCGAGATCTCATACGATTTGAATATGTCTATCTTACCGGAAGATATAGAATAATAGGGGGTATTATGAAAAAGAAATTATATACGGCGTTAGCGCTCATGGGTGGTCTGGCAGGCATGGCCGTGCCGGCACAAGCCTTGGATTCTGTAGATGTAATTGAGCCGCAGTTGATGGCTCCGTTGGCGTCTAATGTGGAAAAACAAATCATTGATATGGTTAAAGGTATTACCTTGCCTGATGGCGCTATGTATAAGCAGTTGTTGTCCATCGAGCCCAAGGGTATGGGCTATGCCTTGGAAATGCCGGTGTTGGAGTTGGATGAGACGCATCAGGTGCCGGCCTATCGCATTGTGCTGACGGAAGAGCACCCGATTCGCAATCACAAACAATACAAGTTTAATTTGACAGAGCCGAAGGCCTTGCTGCCAAAAGCGTTGTTGATTCCTGTCCAGAAGCCTTATTCTGTCGGTAAGTTTGATTTTTCGGCGCGCCTTGTGCCCGACTGGCAAATATTCTTGCAAAAAGCACTCAATATTCAACAGTTGAAAACATACAATGGTTGGACAGCGGAGAACATAACCGCTGAAGAGACACTCAAGCCGACGTCGGATGAGTTTGCGCAAATTGACGACACGATTACCGTTGAAAAGGCCGAATATTCCAAGTTGCCGTTGGTGAGCCTGTCCATCAACAAAGCCAATCTGACAGGGCGTATCCCGACAGCGCGTATGGCATCCGATGATATGGAACGTTATGTGATGTCGCCGGAAGGTGCCTGGTCTTTGTCCGTATCGGGTGCGCAGGTGCAATCCCTGTTTATGCCTTTTACTCAAGTTTCATTTGACGCGCAGGCGAAATTGGATACCTCGACCGATACAGATTTAGACGCTATGCGCATTGATATGGAAGGGCGTATTTACAATATCAAGAACAGCCCGTTGAGCGACCTGTTACAACAACCTATGTTGGAAAAATGGCCGAATGAAATTACTTTCAAGGGTGCGTTCATCGATATTTCGGCGGTCCAATTGACCCAGGTGCTGCGCCAGGCGTCCGAGATTCACAAAACCTTGTTTGTGTCGGCAGATCAGCAAGAGCAATTTACATCGCAAATGCACGATTTCTTGCCGCCTTTGCCTTTGAATATAGAGGCTTTGACGATAGAGGGTCAAAACTATGCCATTTTGGTAAAAGGTGTTGTGTCCGAGGATGGTTTCTCCGGCACAGTCGGTGTGCATAACTTTGATGTCATTTCACCAGAGAAAAACAAGGCGGATGTGACGTCCGGCCTGTTGGAAGTGTTGCGGCCTTATAAAGGCACCGCGCGTCAGGAAAAGGATGCCAAAGGGCGCGATATGCTGATGTTTGATATTCAGTATTCGTATAAGTTAGGCCTGTTTGTCAATAAGCACAAAGTAACGGAAGTCGGCGCACCTTTGCCGGTCGAATCTGACGAGGAAGTGATTGAGTTTGTGGACGAGGAAGCGGGCGAGATTGAGCCGGCTGCGGCCACAGACACGGCTGCGCCTGCGGACAGTATAGGTGCCGAACAAGCGCCTGCCGCCGAGCCTGTGTTAAATGTGCCCGCCGAGGCCGAGTTTAATACGGAACTGTTCCCGGATGTAGAAATGTAAAGGCGACAACGGGTCAAATGTCTGTTCAGGAACTTGTCGAAACATTTGATTTGTTGCCCGATTGGGAGGACAGATACGCTTACCTGATAGAGTTGGGCGACAAGTTGCCCGCCTTTCCGGAAACGGACAAAACCGAACAAAACAAGGTCATCGGCTGTATGAGCAACGTGTGGCTGACGGTGAGCCGGCAAGCGGACGGGTATGATATTCGTGCGACCAGTGATGCCGCTATCGTGCGCGGGTTGATCGCCATAGTTTTGTCGGCCGTGCAGGGCGCCGATAAAGACACGATTTTGACAACGGATATTAAAGAGATATTTACGCGTTTAGGTTTGGCCGAGCACTTGTCGCCAAACAGGCAAAACGGGTTTTTCGCGATGTGGAAAACACTTCAAGAACGCGTGTCGCAGGACAAAAAATAAGCCACTGTGAAAAGTGGCTTTTTTAAATGGTGGGTGCGCAGAGACTCGAACTCTGGACCCGCTGATTAAGAGTCAGCTGCTCTACCAACTGAGCTACGCACCCGATAAAAGGGCATTATAAGCATATCCGCCCCAATGTCAAGGACTTTTTTTGTCGTGGGCAGCCTGCCGCCGCTTGACCGACGACATACAGGAAAAATCATAGCAAAAAACAACAAAAAAGTATTGACAGAAAGTCTTAGCGCGCTAATATAAAATAAATATTTTGGGAGATGAGTATGCAGGTTTCACACACACAAAAAGGACGCACCTTACTGGAGATGATGGCGGTCATTTCTTTGATGGGCCTTTTGGCAATCGGCGGCACAACGGGCTTAGCCTGGGGGCTGTCGCGGGTGCAGGCGATTCAACTGATTAAGGACGTCGGCGCGCGTGCGGTGCTGATAGAAACCTCGCCCTCGTTCAAAGCAAAGCCCATCAACGAAAACTTTTCTGTTGTCGGGTTTGCCAGCCAAAGCGGGCGTTATCACTTTATTCACAAAAAGTTAGGGCCTCAAGATTTTTCGATTTATGTGTCGAATATTCAACAGCGCGTGTGTGAGCAGTTGGAGCATGTCGCATCCTCATCATCGGCCAATTACTTTTACATCAACTGTTCGGGTGGGTTAAACGGCAATTTTTCGGGTTGCCAGTCGCCATTAGAACACAACGGCACCTTGTGCGAAGAGGGCAATGGCAATACATTGACTTTGGTGTTCGGCGACGGAACAGTGGATACATCGGGCGAGGGCGGCGGCTATACACCGCAAGACGATTCTTGCCCTGTGTCCGAGATGATTCCTTGCGGCAAACCGGAAACTTATCCGGCGCCGGACGGCACGATGTGCACCAGGTATGTGGAAGATTGCCCGGTGGATCGTTGCTTTAACAATGTCTGTGTGTGCCCGGAAGGCATGAAATGGGACTCAGAGACCAAAGACTGCGTGGAAAACACCGGTTGCACAGGCGCTCAACCTTATTGGAACAACAAAACGAACACCTGCCAAGCATGTATTATTGATAGCCATTGTGATTTAGGCGAATATTGCACCGAAGCGGGCACCTGTCAGGCGTGTTCTGTGGGCTTGTGCGGCTCGTGCGAAATGGAAACGCCATGGCGGCCATATTGGGACGGAACGACCTGTATTTGCACAACGGATGAAACGTGCGAAGCCTATGGTTATGGCCAATGCGGCGGCAACCAATGCACCGAGTTCTGCCAGGCCAGAGAAGGCACCGCCTGCGACAGCAACGACGATTGTTGCGACGGATATTTCTGCGACATGGCAGAAAGCAGTGACTCTTGCACCACGCCGACCACCGGCAGATGCCAAAGAATCGATATGAAGTTTAACAACGGTTGGGCATGCTCCAAAAAGACCGTATATAGCAAATACGACGCAGAGAACATTTGCGCTGCGCTGAACGGAACACTGCTTGATGAGGCAACCGCCCGCACCAGTCAGATCCCCATACAAACCGCCTGTCGTAACCTGAACGCCAAGGCATGGACATCCACCGCATTTGGCTCGGGAACGGGGTCATGTTGGAGTTACACCATGGACTGCCAAAAGAACGCGACGGGCGCAGCGAAAAACAACGCCACCGGTTTTGAGGTCGTGTGTGCAGGCGAAAACTTGTGGCAATGCGCACGGGATAACGATTGCACATCGCCGACAGGGGCTGTGTGTAACCATGGCACCTGCGAATGCCTCAGCAACAGTTATTTACAGGACGGCGCTTGTATTACCTGTGATGCTGAAAAACATCAGGTGGCCAGTGATAACAGTTGCGTCTGCGCCGAGGGATTTACCGAAAGCACGCAGGACGGACAAACGACCTGTTGTCCGAATGCGTGTTCAACAAAAGAAGATTGCTGTAACGGGTTTGAGTGCGTTGCCGGGGCATGTGTGGCAGCCACGTGGCAATGCAACAATTTATGCACGGGTAGTAAGTATTGTCGTGTCAATGATAGCCCGGCCGGTAATGTGGATGGCGCTTGCGGTGTAACGGATATAACATATACTTGTACCACAGGCGGTGTAGGATCGTTTTACGAAGGGTTTGCCTTGACAAACGGCAATAACCATAGTTGGTGGGATGCCTGGAACCGCTGTAACGCGGCCGGTTTGCGCTTGGCAACCCGAGCAGAACATGCGCAATACAACACGCATGTCAAACAACTTGTAAAAAACATTGCTTATTATTGGTTGGCGGATGAAGACGGATGTAAGGCATATTTTGGTTATGTTGGAAATGTTTGGAGCAAAAATCATAAAACTTGGGGAAACTCTGCAAATGCCAATGGGGATGGTAACCGCCTGCATGGGTTGTGTATCAAGGATCCTACGGAACAATGCACCGGTAATCAGGCCTATGCGCATGATATGACCTGTCGCGATTGCCCGTCGGGCTCTCATCCGTCGGAAGATCGGCGCACCTGTGTTTGCGAAGGCGGTGAGGGCACTTTTGATAAAACAAATAATACCTGCACCTATACGGACAATTGCGAGGACGGGTATAAGTTTGACGAGGAAACATCCCGTTGCGTCCCCGATTGGAAATGCAACTCACTGTGCGACACAAGTTATCAGTTCTGCAAAGTTGGTTCCACACCAACAAATGGTGCGACAAATGTTTGCCCAACACCGGGGGCGGCGACGCAAACGTGCGCAACGCGCGGGTCTGAAACAATACGTAATGGTATTTATGCCCGTCATGGTCAGTTTTCATGGTATGACGCGTGGAATTATTGCGATTCAATTGGTGGACATTTACTCACGGATGCTGAAACAACCGCATATAAAGACGACTTAATTGCTGTTCTACAAGCGCAATATTATTGGAAAGCTAATGAAATAAATACAGAGGCTAAACCTTGTTTTGCCGGCAGGTTTGCTTATTTTAACGGAGTTTATAGCGCACAAAATAAAGAGTTGAATAAATCATCTCCGGGTGAACGTATCGTATGTATGAAAAACGACATTAAGACCTGTCCGGATAACCAAGTTCACACAAACGAGGGCGATTGTCAAACTTGTCCGGACAATGCCACCAAAGACCCGACCGGCGATACCTGTATTTGTGCCAACGGCACAACATGGGATCGCGGAACGAATACTTGTTTAGTAACGGATTGCCCACCGGGTAAAACATTGTATGCCGGTAAATACTGCCTGTCTGACCCATGGAAATGTAATGAGCTGTGTCCAAAAGGGTATTATTGTCGGGGCCATGCCGTCGATTCCAGTAAAGCCAGCATTTGCCCAGATGGTAGTGATTTAAATCCACAATGTGTGAAATTACCAAAATTGTCATTTGAGCCTTATAAGGGATTTTATCCTATACGCACCACAAATGATATTTCTTGGTATGATGCGTGGAATCTGTGTGATGCTATGGGGATGACACTGATAAACTATAACGAGCTTGAAGCAAATTACCAAGCCGCGGCTAACTTTTGGAATGGTCCGGGTGGTCCTTTATGGACGGCCGGTGGTCAAATAGAGGCCGATTGCGATAATGTGAATAAATGTTGTGCACGGCGTGTCAGTATAACTGCGGGAAGTAGTTATGGGCGAAACCGTGTCGGGAAAAGAGCGTCATCTACTGTTGGCGTGTATTGTCAAGCCAAAAAGTCTAATTGTCGTTCGGATCAAGTCATGCTGAACGACGGAACGTGCGTTACCTGTCCGGAAAATGCCAACAAATCGGGCGATACCTGCCTGTGTAATGTGTTGGGCTCGGGCACATATAATGCCACCACGAACACCTGCACCTATGACATTTGTGCGACCGAGGCGCATTTGGAAAATGGCCAGTGCGTGTGCAATGACGGTTCGGCCTTGAACACAGATACCAAACAATGCGTAACGACCGATTGCACGACACCGGAAACGTGCGGTTGCGCACCAAACCAATATATGAACTCGGCCTTCCAATGCGTTGATTGCACCTTGGGCAACGAGCCGGATTCAACACAGACAAAGCAAGTGCGTTGCACCAATGTCAATGCGTCTTGTGCGTCCTGTGCGGCGGCCGATCCGCATAAGCCTTACTGGAATGATGTTGAGCAAGTGTGTCAAGGTTGCGCGTCATCTCATTACATGAGCAACGGCGCTTGTAAGCGTTGCGCCCCCGGTCAGCGCGCCAATGACGAAGGCACCGCCTGTGTTGATTGTGTGGCCTTGGCTGAAAACAAAACCGCCGATTGTCCGTCGTGCGCCTTTTATAACCCACAAGCGCATTTCTGGAACAGTTTCTTGCGCAAATGCACATCCTGTGAGCGCGCCGATCAAGTGGAAGAAAACGGTGTGTGCCAAGCCTGTCCGGTGGGTATGACACTGAAAGCCGACGGAACGTGCGATTGTTCCAATGGCTTTTACAGTGATCTTGCCCATAAATGTTGTGCGGCGACTTGTTCCACTTCGGCTGATTGTTGCGCTGAATTGGGGATGACCTGTCAATCGGGTCAATGCAAAACCTGTCAAGGCAACACGATCTTGCATGACGGGGCTTGTGTCGCTTGTCCGACAGGCTCCACCGCTATTAAAGACGGGACCGAGTGTCAATGTCCGGCCGGCTATGAGTGGGATGCAGCCACAGCAACTTGCGTTGCCTGTCCGACCGGTTATTATTCGGAAAATAATGTCTGCGTTCAATGCGAAATGGGGCGTTACATAGAAAATAACCAATGCAAGCCCTGCACGAAAAACTCAGCTGCTCATTGCGAAGATCTGCCTTGTACAACCCAAGATCACTGCGGCGGCTACGATTCGGGCTATTATTGCTATTACACCAGCCCGCAACCCAAAGAACCTGGTGCTGGCACGTGTAAGCCTATCGGTGGGCACACTGTTGACCACCTGCCCACGAATAAAGATATTTATTTTTCCAATACCATTTTGGATTTTTGGAGCGCGCGTAACTGGTGTGTCGCCTTCGGTAAAAAGCCTTATGAGTGTCAAAATGCCTATTCAGAATCCGGACATAGTTGCCCAGATGCTATACAGCTCAATTTAATGTGTCCTGACCTGATAGGATGGGATCAGCCCTATAATGTCTATTTACAGCCCTATAATTGTACCGGCAACTATGCTTGCGCTTATTTCAGCTATCGTTCGGCTGTTAATGGTAGCGACGGTAATATATGTGGTGGTTGGGCGCGAAACAGAACTAGCACAAGAGCCTTCTGTATAGACTAATCATTGGCTGGCCCACATAATGCGCGCCATCCAGGACACGTTCCGGCTGTCAAAATGCTTGGCGCGTGTGCCCAAAAAGCTTGTTAGCGTGATTTTAAGGGCAGAACGGTGTTTCAGCATGCCGAATACGATATCGCCTTGCCGCGTTTTCATAATCACGAGGTCTTTGTTGCGTAATTCTTGTTGCGGGCTGATGAGCAACAATGTGCCCGGGCGATAAAAGGGCTGTAACTTGTCCGTTGTAACCTCTAACATATAACAATGCGCCGGCAGCACGCCCGGAAAGGCTAGGGCGTCCTTTGATTTGATAAGATTGCCAAACGAATCAAGCACTTTGTCCTTTGCCAGTTGTGAGTCCTTGATTAAAGGCACGAGCGCGGAATTATGGACCTCTTCACCGCACAGCACCATAAAATCTAAAAAAGTGGTATGCGTTACCGACAGCACCTTATCCAATGTCTCTGTGGAAAGCCAGCGAGGGCGACCGTCAGCACCGACACGCTTGCTTTTATTGAATATAGACGCGTTCAAACCTGCTTTCTGCGCTAATTTAGAAAGCGACACGCCTTTTTGCAGGGCCAAATTGTCTATGCCACGCCAAATATTAAAATACATTGTGTTCCCCCTTGCTTGTTGTTTGTGTTATCTGCATATTATGTTCCGTTGCGATTCGTTTTTGGTGCGGGTTGCGACGCTTTGTTTGTCCGGCCGCTCCTACGCACGCACATCCGAAATCAATTTTTCAAGTGTATCATACATATTTTTCTCTCTTTTTGCAATCGTATTATGAAAAAAATTAAAATAAATAGGAATATTTGCTTATTTTTCTCTTGACAATATACATACAATGTAAATATATACTACTTATCATTGTATTTTATTCAACGGAGGTATATATGTTTCATCCATCGGGTTGTATTGACTCTCGCGTGGCCGAGCCTTTTGAAAGTGTGGAAGACGCTTGGTTTTGGTGTTGTTTTTGCGATATGCACAAAGGAGTCGGGCGTGCGCATGCGACCTCTGCCAAAGTTCCGCCCTGCGAAACCTCTGATATCTTTATTGTCATCAAACGCCTCGTCGCTGACAAGTGCCTGATGCAGAAGCATTTGCGTGTGCTCAGCCGCTACGGCTTGAAGCAGGTGTCGCCCTATATGGCTGACGACAGCACCGAAGAGGACAAAAATCTGTGGCGTGAGGCGATGACGCGCCTGTGGCAGCCTTTGTTTAACAAGGGAATCGTGCGCGGGTTGTCCTCTGTGGCGCCGTTTGGCTTGGCCTTGGCGATGGAGTATGACAAATGATCGGGGTGCGCCTGAACGGTTTTCGTTACCCAAAAGCCCTGGTTGCGTTTGGTGGAACGCCGCACTTTTGGTGGCAACGCTTCCTGAAAAAAGGCTTTTATCACTGTCTGGTGGCGTTGGGTGAGGGCGACCAATGGATCTTGCTGGACCCGTTGGCCAACTGTTTGGATGTGATGGTGCTGCATGATACGAAATTAAAGGAATATCTGCACTTGAAGGGTTATCGGACAGTGGAAACGCAGGTGCGCGAATCGGATGAGCCGGGGATGGCGATTCGTCCCTTTACCTGTGTGGAAACGGTGCGGCGTGTGCTGGGCTTGCCATCGGCTTTTATGCTTACACCTTACCAACTTTTTAAGCATTTAATCAAAAAATAGGAAAATATTCCTTGACAAATATAAAAAAGTATGCTATACACGAATCCAGTTATTAGGGAAACGTGTGCCCTCTCTTACATAGCCTTCTTGCAAAAGAAGGCTATTTTTTTCCTCCTTTTGTTAGCGCGTTTCCCTTTTAACGCACTTTGCAATCATTTTTAGGAAATTACTATGAAAAAAGTCAAAGAAATCGTTGGCTTGGATGTGCCTGTGTCCAATGATTCGGCCTCTTTTCCGCAAGAGCAGCCGGATACCAGTTATTTGAGACGACACGCCGGCCTGGGAACTGTAGCCACCAGTATGCGTGGGCTGCTCTCCGAAAATGACAAAATCCCTCAACGTAAAAAACTGTTAGGAGAATAATATGGAAACTGTGCCCGAACTTTATGAGCATTTCTTGCGCGTGAAAGCCAGACGCGATTTGGTCGAATCTACCTGGCGTGAGTGTTACGAATATGCATTGCCTCAATCGGAAGGCTTGTTTTCCGGCCTGTCGTCTTCCACAAACAAGTTGTTTGACGGAACGGCGCCGGACAGCGTGGATCAATTGGCCGCCTCTATGCTTTCAGAACTGATGCCGCCTTGGTCTAAATGGTTTGATTTGACCGTTGGGTCGGATGTCGTCGGCGATGAGGCTGCGCAGGTTATGCCGGCTTTGGAGCAGATATCGGATACGATACAAGCGCATTTTGATCACTCCGGCTTGTCCGTTGAAATACACCAGTGCTTTTTGGACCTGATTACCGTTGGAACGGCATGTTTGTTGTTTGAAGAAAGTGCCATTGGCGAAAAAAGCGCCTTCCACTTTACCGCGGTGCCTATTTCCGAACTGTATGCGGATGAAGGCTATTCCGGCCGGCTGGATACGGTCTTTCGCTATTCTCACATGCCTTTGAGTATCTTGACCAAGCGTTTTCCGCAAGTGCCGGTTCAAAACGACAAAAAGGAAACCAAGATTGCTGTGGTTGAGGCTATTTTGCCCGCGAAGAAGGGCGGTTATGACTATATTGTCTTTGTGCCTGAAGATCCGGATCGTGTGCTAGGCGTTGAAAAATGCGCGGTTATTCAAAAAGGCTTTTTTGCGACAGCGCCTTTGTTGGTGTTCCGTTGGTTGAAAGCCGCCGGCGAGATTTACGGGCGTTCGCCTGTGATGAAGGCTTTGCCGGATATTAAAACCGCTAACAAGGTTGTGGAACTGATTTTGAAAAACGCCACCATCGCGGTAACAGGTATTTGGCAGGCCGAAGACGATGGCGTGCTCAACCCCGCCAATATTCGCTTGACCCCGGGTGCGATTATTCCCAAAGCGGTCGGGTCAAAAGGCCTGACGCCCTTGGAAGCCGCCGGCAATTTTGATATTTCGCAGTTGGTGCTCAACGATTTGCGCTCGCGTATTCGCCACGCTTTGTTGGTGGATAAGTTGGGACAATTGAGTGAAAACAACCCCATGACCGCCACAGAAGTCATCGAGCGTTCGCAAGATATGGTGCGCGTGTTGGGGGCAACCTATGGTCGCTTACAGACCGAGTTGCTCAATCCGTTATTGGAACGTGCGATTTCCATTTTGAAGCGGCGCGGAGAGATTCCCGAACTGTATATTGACGGTCGCCTGATAGATGTTCAATACAAATCACCTTTGGCACGTCAGCAACAGGCGGCAGATGCGCAGTCAGCGCTGGATTGGATTACCAATGTGTCTAAGTTGGGTGCCGAGGCGTCCAGTTGTGTCAATGTCCAGGCTTTTGTGCGTTGGTTGGCTCAACAACTCAATGTGCCAATGGAATTATTAAATAACCCGATACAGTGTGTGGAGTAACAAATGTCTTTATTTAAAACAAAACCGGCGCCGGTCGTCAGTTCTTTTGAAGAACGCATTACCAAATCTTTTGCGCGGTGTTTTCGAACAACCGATGGAAAAGATGTTTTAGCTTTTTTACAAAAAATAACAAAAAACCGCGTGTTAGGAAGCGATGCCTCGGATGCGCAACTGCGCACTTTGGAAGGGCAACGCGCCCTTGTATCTACCATAGAACATATGATTGAACGCGGTATCAACGGTCAATAAAAAGGAGCGATTATGACTGAAAATCTTATGAAACAAACCCCAGAAGTACCATTGAAGTTTAAAGACGAAGATGGCTCTTTGAAAACACAAGAATTATTAAAATCTTACTTGGAATTGGAGAAAAAGTTTGCACAGCGTATGACGCCACCGGCAGATGATGCTCCCGAAGAAGAAAAAAGATCTTTTTATCACGCTCTCGGTGTGCCCGATACGCCCGAAGAGTATAAAATAGAAGTCAAACATAAGTTGTTGGCCAGTAACCCGGAAGTCAATGCCAAACTGTGCGCTTTGGGCTTTACCAACAAACAAGCGCAGGCGGTGTATGATTTGGCGGCAGAAAAAGTGTTGCCCATTATTGAAGATTTGGCCAGCGACTATGAAGCCGACCGGCAACGCGCCCTTGTATCTACCATAGAACATATGATTG
>JAGDDD010000026.1 GCA_017958225.1 Alphaproteobacteria bacterium | reverse complement strand
TCGTCGCCACAGAAGCCACGCCTTATGCGAAAACAGGCGGGTTGGGTGACGTTGTCGGCTCGTTGCCCAAATTCTTGCAAAAAATGGGTGTTGAGGTCAAAGTTGTTATTCCTCTTTATTCTTGCATAGACCGTGAACGTTACCACCTGCAAAAAGTATTTGATAACTGCTGTGTGCATATGGGGAACTGTGAAGAGTTCTTTACCTTTTATCAAACGCGTGATTCCGGTGGTTATGATGTGTATTTCATTGAGTTCCATAAGTATTTTGACCGCGATGGCATTTATGATTCAAAATATACGCATGAAGCCTATGGCGACAATGCCTATCGTTTTTCCTTTTTCTCGCGTGCGGCGTTCCAGGTAGCTAAGGCCATCAACTTCCAACCGCATATTATCCATGTCCATGACTGGCAAACTGCGCTTATACCATATTATTTGAAAAAAGATAATGATCCGTTCTTTGCGCAAACCAAAAGCGTTTTGACGATTCATAACTTGCCTTACCAGGGCGTTTTCCCAAAGGATGTGGTGCCTTATGCCAAGGTGGATTGGCAAGATTTCCATATGAATGCTTTTGAAGATTACGACCGCATCAACTTTATCAAAGGTGGTATCCGGTTTGCTGACAAGATTACGACGGTTTCTCCCAGTTATATGCGTGAGATTTTGTCGCCCATGGGCGGGGCAGGGCTTCATTGGCTGTTAAATGAACGCCGGAAAGATTTGTCGGGCATTGTCAATGGCTTGGATACAGACTTGTGGAATCCGAGCAGTGATACCAAGATTTCTTATCCTTATTCGTTGGCCGATTTCCCCCAAGGTAAAGAGGAAAACAAGCGCGCTTTACGCTCTAAACTTGGCCTTCATCAAGATAAAAGCCCCATTTTTGCCATGACGAATCGTCTGTCGGAGCAAAAAGGTGTCCATATGTTTGCCCAGTGTATCGACGGTGTGCTACGCAATATGCATACACAGGTCGTGATTATGGGTGATGGCGAATTGTGGGCAGAGAACTATTTTCACGACCTTCAAAATCAGTATAAAGGGCGTTTAAGCGTCTTGCGCTTTGATCCACAATTGGAACATTTGGTCAATGCTGGCAGTGATTTCAGCTTGATTCCCTCGTTGTATGAGCCTTGCGGCTTGACGCAAATGCGTGGGCAGTTGTATGGTTCATTGCCGATTGTGCGTGCGACAGGCGGTCTGCATGACACGGTGGATAACTATAACGAGCTGACCGGAACGGGCACAGGCTTTAAGTTCTATGATGTGTCACCATCTGCACTATATAACACAATAGGTTGGGCCAACTCCACCTATTACGATCGGCCGCAGCATATTCAGAAAATGATTAAACAGGCTATGACGAAGGACTTTTCGTGGGAAAAGCCCGCAAATCAATATTTAAGCCTGTATAACAATACCGCAAATTAAATAGATATTTTTCTTGACTTTTTCATCAAATCAGGCACAATGGGTGCTATTGGTGAAAGAATAGAAAATGCATTATTGGCACGATATACACTCTTTTATGCGGCGGCTTGCCTTGTTTTTGAAGCCTCAATATTGGGCCCATAGGACACATGCACAAAGAGAGTTTGAACACAGACTACAGTATTTTTTCGTTGGGTGCTTTCTAGGCGTTTTCTTGGTTGTTGCCGTGACCTATTTTGTGCCTCAACGCAAGCCATCTCACCCGTTTATGCAAGAAACGCCTCAGGAAGTTGCCGAGGAGAAAACTAACGGTGTGATTGATGAACAGCAAAAAGCCATCGAAGATGTGCTTTTAATCAATAAATCAGATACCAAGATTGTGCCGGTTGACCTGGTTTTAAAGAAAAAAGAAACCTTGTCCGGCCTGTTACATCGGGCAGGCGTGTCGATGCAGGAAACATTAAAGGCGGCGGAAGCGCTTGAATTAGTTATGGATTTGCGTAAGATTCGTCCGGGGCAGAAGTTTGAACTGTTTTTTGATCAGAACTCTGTGTTCCAGGGCTTACGTTTGGAAACACCGCAGGGTGAGATTGTCTCGGCCTTTAAGACGGAAGATGGCTTTTTTATTCCGTCCTTCCGCGAAGGTAAAATCTTGGAGCAAACCTTGCGGGCCGAAGGGCAAATTGAAACATCATTTAGCGAGGCGGCTGCAGCCTTGGAAGTGCCTAAAGGCATTGTCCAACAGGTCATGAACGTCTTTGACGGGGAACTCAGTTTTAAAGATTTGCCGGCAGGCACGACCTTTACACTGATTTATGGTAAGAAAGTGACGGAAACCGGGCGCGAAATCGGTAACAGTAAGCTGTTGTATGTGTTGATTAACACACCGAAAAAAGCTTATCATCGCTATCATTTTGTTGATTCGTCGGGTAAGCAGGGCTTTTATGACGAACATGGCCAGGCCGGTGCCAAAATGATTGTGAAACGGCCATTGGGTGGTGCGCGTATTTCGTCCGGCTTTGGTATGCGGCGCCATCCTATTTTGAAATATCAGATACAGCATGCCGGTATAGATTATGCTGCACCGACGGGCACGCCTATTCCTGCCGGCGCCGATGGTGTTATTGTGCAAATCGGGCGGCGCGGGGCTTACGGGCGCTATGTGCGTATTCGGCATGACGCGACTTATTCCACGGCCTATGCTCATTTAAGTGCCTTTAAGAAGGATTTAAGGGTGGGCTCTGTTGTGAAAAGAGGCGATATTGTCGGGTATGTGGGCTCATCAGGTCGGGCCACAGGACCGCACTTGCATTATGAGGTCTTGAAGAACGGCAAACAGGTCAATCCGCTACAAAACCACGTGATTCCTAAACGGACATTGAGCGGGCAAGAGTTGCAAAACTTCATTAAGACAGCACAAAAGGTAACGCCCGGTTATGTCTATGTTGCGCCACAGAAACCGCAGACAGGGGCCAAAACGCAAAAGACAAGCGCAACCAAAAAGAAAACAACAGGCAAGAAATAAAGAATTATTGCGCTACCGCAGGCGTATTCTCAGGTTGTTGTTCCACCTGAGCCGGCTCATCATCATCTTCTTTTGTGTCGGCAAGCGGTTGCAATTGGGTGTCATACAGGAAGCGATCTTCCCAAGAATCCAATTGAGCACGCAACATATTTCCCATCTCTTCATGATTGTTGAGTATGGGTGCCATGTGTTCTTGGAAAAACTCTTCTATTTCTTTTTTGCAACGACCATTTTTAGCAACCGCAAAGAACACTGCCGGATATTTGATGGCAGGCGAAATGTCCAACAGGCCCAGCAACTTAAACCGCCGGATTTCGGCTTCGGCGGCATAACGGCTGGTAATCATAAAATCCACCTTGCGGGCGAGCAAGAGTTGGAAAGCTTCTTTGGCAGAGGGCACTTGCTTGATTTGCATATTGTGAGGCAACATGGAGTGCAGAACGCCATACAATTGCTCGTCAGAACGCATCACGCCCAGCTTGTCCGTCAGGACATCCAGCGCTTTTTCCTCGGGCATAGCATCCTTTAACGTGATAATCACAATCGGGTTTTGCATAATGGCCGGATATAATGGCTGGAAGTTGACATACGGGTTGTCGTTATAATAATAGCCCAATATGATGTCGGCTTTGCCTCTTTCCACGGCCTTGACAGCCTGGTTGAAGTATAGCGTTTTATAAAGTTCTATAGATTTGTTATTGTGTTCCGCCACGGTCTTTAACAAGTCATAGAACAAGCCATAAGGCTCGTAGACATCGATTTCCAACGAACGTTTCACAACCTCTATCCAACCAAAGGGAGGGACGGTCGGCCATACCGCCACAACAAAGGGGCGCACTTTGCTGCCACAAGAGGTGTCCAGGGGCGCATGCTTTTTTTCCGGTGGGGGCAGAGGGGCGATGACGCGGCCTCTTTCTCTAACCTGTTGAGCGGGGTCGTCGGCATTAGCATAGGCAATAACACCCACAAGCAAAGCCACAACGCTACAAATCCAAAGTGCTTTTTTCATGATAATCTCCTTATGCTGTAAGGCTGGCATATTTTTTACTCCTTGTCAAGAGGGAGTTTTTTTATCAATTCTTATTTTTTTATGCTTGACGAATACAGTAAAAATGCTACTATAAAACATAATCATTATAACAGAAGGGATAAGAACAATGTTAGATAAAGAAAAAGCCTTAGATGTCGCACTTTCTCAAATAGAACGCACTTTCGGTAAGGGGTCCATTATGCGCTTGGGCCAATGCCAAAATGCAATTGAGATTCCGTCTATTTCGTCCGGCTCTTTAGGGTTGGATATGGCCTTGGGGATTGGCGGTTTCCCGCGCGGTCGTGTGATTGAGATTTATGGGCCGGAAAGTTCGGGTAAAACGACATTGGCGTTGCATGTGGTGGCGGAAGCACAGAAAAAAGGCGGTGCTTGTGCTTACATTGACGCGGAGCATGCGTTGGATCCGTCGTATGCGACAAAATTAGGCGTCAATATCAATGACTTGTTGATTTCCCAACCGGATACAGGGGAACAGGCCTTGGAAATCGCCGATACATTGGTGCGTTCCGGTGCAATTGATGTTTTGGTGGTCGATTCGGTGGCGGCTTTGGTGCCGAAAGCGGAAATTGAAGGCGAAATGGGCGATCAGCACATGGGCTTGCAAGCCCGCTTGATGAGCCAGGCGTTGCGTAAATTGACGGCGTCTGTGGCGCGCTCTAACACCATGATTATTTTCATCAACCAGATTCGTATGAAGATTGGCGTGATGTTTGGCAATCCCGAAACGACAACGGGCGGTAATGCCTTGAAGTTCTATGCCTCTGTGCGTATAGATATTCGTCGTATCGGCGCGATTAAGGACAAAGAACAGGTCATCGGTAACCAAACGCGCGTCAAGATTGTGAAAAACAAGGTGGCTCCGCCGTTTAAGACAGTTGAGTTTGATATTATCTATGGCGAAGGTATTTCCAAAACCGGTGAGATTCTTGATTTAGGTGTGTCGGCCGGCGTTGTGGAAAAATCGGGTGCCTGGTATTCTTACAAGGGCAACAAGATTGGTCAGGGTCGCGAAAGCGCTCGCCAATATTTGAAAGAACACCCGGAAGTGGCCAAAGAAATCGAAGATGCTATTCGTGCGGATGCGCAGGAATTGACACAGAAAATGATTGTCGATTCGGTCTCTTCAGCTGAATAAATCGCAAGAACTGGGGGTTGTGTATGCATTGTCGGGCGCAAACGGGTCGGTCAATGATCGAGATGCTGGCGGTTATCGCCATCATCGGTATATTGAGCGTGATTACCTTTTGGGGCTATGAGATGGCGATGGCTCGGTATAGGGCTAACGAGGTCATCAAGAACACCAACATGTTCGCGTTGAGCATAGAAAACCAGTTT
>JAGDDD010000025.1 GCA_017958225.1 Alphaproteobacteria bacterium | reverse complement strand
GTGCGTGTTTCTGCGCGCTACCATGGGCGCACATTGCGTGAGATTCTGACAGACAATTTTTCAGATTTGGAAGTGGGCGATCATTTTTCGGTCGGGTCTGTTGAGTTGATTGTGCGGCGCATGGAAAATGGTAATATCGTTGAAATCGGCCTGGATCTTGATCCGGATAGAAAAAATCACCACATCAATTTACTGGCCTCGGCCAAAAAGGTTTTCGCACGTCATAGGAAAAACACTTGATTTTTTGCATTAAATTCATAAAATATACAAAGTAAAATTGTTCATAAAAGGAAGGTTTAGATGAAGAAACTTTTGATTGTCGTTGCCACTGTGGCTGTTGGGTTCTTAGGTTATCAGTTCTATGTGCGCAAATTGGCCGGACAGCAACAGGCCGCATCCGCGCTTTTGCCTGTCAATGTTTTGGAAGTGACAGAACGTGAGTATTTCCCGCATGTCAGTTTTGTTGCCAAGATAGAGCCAAAGGAAAAGGTGGCTATTTTGGCGCGCGTGACCGGCTTTTTAACCCAGCGTTTGTTTGCTGAAGGCGATTACGTCAAGGAAGGCCAGATTCTGTTTGAGATAGAAAAAGATCAGTTTGAAGCCGCTTTGCGTCGTGCTGAGGCTAATGTCGCGAAGGCTAAAGCCAGTGAGGCAAACGCTGTGGCGCAATATCAGCGTGCCAAAGACTTGATTAAAACCAACGATATTTCAAAGGCGCGCTTGGACGAACGTGAGGCGGAAGCCAGTGGTGCGGAAGCATTGGTGCGCCAAGCTGAATCAGAAGCCGAATTAGCACGCCTCAATTTAGATTACACAGATATTCGTGCGCCTTTGTCCGGTAGAATAGGTGAGGCGTATTATTCCGTTGGTGCTTTGATTTCCCCGGAATCCGGTGTGTTGGCCAACATTGTCAGCACAACCCCGATTTATGCGGTGTTCTCTGTGCCTGAAAACCAACTGTTGCAAATGCGTCATACCTTTGCGGCGGATCAAGAAAAAGCCACAGAAGGCGTTGATATTACTTTTGTTTTTGCAGACGGAGAGGTTTATAACCATCCGGGCAGTTTAAACTTTATTGACATTGAATTGGATCAACAGATGAACACGTTGAAGTTGCGTGCGTCTTTCCCTAATCCTGATAACGGCTTGATCCCCGGCCAGTATGGGCGCGTTGTGATTGCCTATAAAAAACCGCAAAATGCTTTGTTGGTGCCTCAATTGGCGGTCCAAAGAGATTTGGCAGGCGCTTTTGTGTATGTCGTCAATGAGAAAAATCAAATAGAAAAACGTCCGGTCAATGAAGGTGTTGAGTTGGACGGCGGGGCTGTCGCCATTGAAAAAGGTTTGGCCGTTGGAGAGCGTATTGTCGTTGATAATTTCCAAAAGATTGTCCCGACCATGTTTGTGAATCCGACTCTGGTTGAGTGGCAAACGGTTGTTCCCGATCAAAAAGAGGTGACAGAATGATTGCTGACGTCTTTATTACTCGGCCTCGTTTCGCGTTAGTGATTTCGTTGGTGCTGACGATTGCCGGCATTTTGTCTTTTATCAGTTTGCCCGTGGAGCAATTCCCAAATATTACGCCACCGAGTGTGGCTGTTACCGCAGTTTATCCTGGTGCTGATGCGGAAACTATTGAAAGTGCTGTTGCCCAGCAAGTCGAATCTGTGGTCAATGGCGTGGAAGATATGTTGTATATGGCTTCCACATCATCCGATGATGGCACGTATTCTTTGACAGTAACCTTCCGTGTGGGCACAAATCCCAGCGTGGCCGCCATTAACGTCCAAAACCGCGTTAAACAAATTGAATCTAAATTGCCCGAAGCGGTGTTGGCACAAGGTTTGATGATTGAGCAGCGTATGACGTCTATGTTGCAGGTATTGAGCTTGACGTCCGAGGACGGCAGTTACGATACGACCTTCTTGACGAACTATTTGCTCATCAACTTGCAAGACGAATTAAACCGTGTTAAAGGCGTTGGTGCTATCAACGTATTCAGCCATTACGATTACAGTATGCGTATTTGGTTGAGTAACGATAAGTTAAAAAGCCTGAACTTGTCTGTGGCGGATGTTGTGTCGGCCATTCAAAGCCAAAACGTGCAGGCAGCAGCCGGTCGTATCGGGTCTATGCCGACGAAAAAGGAGCAACTTTTCCAGATTTCTTTAACAGCCCAAGGGCGTTTAACCGATGTCAGCGAGTTCGAAAACATTGTTATTCGTGCCAATCAAGATGGCTCCTACTTATTGTTAAAAGACATTGCCCGTGTGGAATTAGGGGCGAAAAACGAGGAAGTGGATAGTGCGTTCGGCCTGTATCCCGCGACCAACTTTGCCATTTTCCAAGCGCCAGGCTCGAATGCTATTGAGGTGGCCAGCGGTGTTTTGAAAAAGATTCAAGAGTTAAAGGTGCGCATGCCGGAAAAAATGCGTATCGATGTTTTGTTTGATAATGCGGCCTTTGTCCAAAAGTCTATGAACGAAGTGAAAAGGACTCTGATTGAAGGCTTTATCCTGGTTATTGCGGTGATTTTCCTGTTTCTTGGTTCGTTTAAGATGACCTTGATCCCACTGGTGGCTATTCCGGTGTCTTTGATCGGTGCTTTCGCGGGTATGGGTGCTTTAGGCGTGACTTTGAACTCTGTGTCTTTGTTGGCGTTGGTGTTGGCTATCGGTGTGGTGGTGGATGACGCCATTATCGTCGTGGAAGATGTGGAAGCGGTAATGAGGGAAAATCCTTCTTTGCCACCGGATAAAGCCGTGAAGATGTCTATGGATCGTATTACCAACCCGATTATTGCGACGACCTTTGTGTTGTTGGCGGTGTTCATTCCTGTGGCCTTTTTGCCAGGTATTACCGGCTTGTTGTATCGGCAATTTGCTATCGCCATTTCGTTTGCGATTGTGATTTCTGCCATCAACGCTTTGACTTTGTCGCCCGCATTGGCGGTGATGTTGATACGTCCTGTTGATTCAAAAGAGCGGGCGCAAAAGGTCAGTTTGTTTCAGTTTATCCATTTGATTGTGGCGGCGTTTTCCGGCTTTATTGAAAAGTTGCGGCGGTTGTTTGTGCGTGTTGTAGAGTTCTTTGTGCCGTTGTATTTGTGGGTCGTTCCGGCCTTGGCAGGTGTGGCTTTCGTGGCCTTTTGGTTGTTCTCTCATACGCCGACAGGCTTTTTACCGGCAGAAGACCAGGGCGCCTTTATGGTGGAAGTCCAGTTGCCTTCCGGAGCCTCTTTGAACCGCACAAAAGCTGTTGTGCAAGACATTGTAGAAAAAGCCGGCCGGTTGAATGGTGTGCGTGATGTGATGAGCGTTATCGGTTATGGTATGTTGGCCGGCGGTAAGAGCTCCAACAGTGCCTTCTTGGTCGTTAATTTAAATGATTATGAGGATAGAAAGTCACCTGAAACGCTTGTTACAGGCGTGATTCGCTCGTTTGCGGTTGCGATGTCGTCTATTCGGGAAGCCATTGTGATGCCATTTAACGTTCCGGCGTTAATGGGTGTGTCGTCTTCTGACGGCTTTGAATATATGTTGCAATCGACACAGGGCGCTTCTCCGGATCAGTTGATGCAGGTGGCGCAACAGGTCATAGGCGAGGCCAGAAAACACCCGGCCTTATCTAATGTAATTACCTTCTATCGTGTGGATTCGCCGCGTTTGCGTGTGATATTGGATAGAAAGAAATCTTATGCTTTGAGCGTGCCTGTTTCCGACATCTTTAATACGATGCAGTTGATTTTGGGCGGCTACTATGTCAAGGACTTCAATTTGTATGGACGAACATGGCAGGTGATTGCGCAAGGGGATATCAACGACAGATCTTCGGTGGAAGATGTCTATAAGATGAATATTAAAAGCCGCAATGGCGCTATGGTCCCCTTGAGATCCTTGTTGCATATTGACAGAACAATCGGGCCTTCCAGTATTCAAAGGTATAACAACTACAGAAGTATTAAGATTACGGGGACACCGGCGCCGGGCTACAGTTCTGGTGACGCGTTGAAGGCGATGACCGAGATATCTGCACGCGTGTTGCCGGCAGGCTACAAATACGAATGGACAGGCACTGCCGTTCAGGAGCAAGAAGCGTCCGGACAGACTTTCCTGGTCTTCTTTATGGCCTTCTTGTTCGGTTATTTGTTCTTGGTGGCTTTGTATGAAAGCTGGACACTGCCGCTGTCGATTATGTTGTCCATGATTGTGGCCTTTACGGGTGCGGTATTATTCATTTTCATACAAAGTAAGAATCAGGTGTATCCTATCTTCAATGACTTGTATGCGCAGATTGGTCTGATTGTGTTGATTGGTTTGGCTGCAAAGAACGCCATTTTGTTGGTGGAGTTTGCCAAAGAGCAGCACGAACGCTTTGGCGAGACTATTCCGGAAGCGGCGAAGAAAGCGGCCGCGTTGCGCTTCAGAGCTATTATGATGACCGCTATTTCTTCTTTGATGGGCTTCTTACCGCTGATTACGGCGACAGGGCCGGGCGCTTTGGCGCGTCGCGCTATCGGGTCGGCCATTTTTGGTGGTATGGCTTTTTCGGCATTTATCGCGATTTTCTTTGTGCCGTTGTTGTATATTTTGTTCCAGACAATGGCCGAGAAAACCATGAAAAGAAACAAATCTTAAACGGGGTAAAAAAAAGACTAGGCTTTTTCGTATAGACGTAGTATGATAACAGGGAAGTGGGTTCTCGTAGCTCAGCTGGATAGAGCGTAGGATTCCTAATCCTAAGGCCGAGGGTTCGAATCCCTCCGAGAACGCCACCGAAAGCAAGGGGTATGAAGTGCAAAAGGTTGTAACGGAACAAGACATTATACAAGCGCTGAAAGATATCGGCCCGGGTGCAGATGCTTTTTGGGGCGTTTGTGTGTCGTTGGCCAGTTTGTTGCCTGGCAATCATAAACCAGAACAATTACAGCGCGTTGCCGAAATCTTTGCGCCTTTCTTATCATCTCCCGCCAGTCGCTTTTTCATTTTGCCTAAGGGCAGTTTAGTTTTCTTGCTTCACAAGCCTTCTTTGGACCAATTGGACGAGGTGTGTGAGGAAATCCGCCAGCTTTTCCAAAATGACCCGTTGATGCAACAATCCGACGGGGAAAGCCTGGTGCAAGTCTTTTCGTTAGGCTCCCAGCCAGACGCTTTTTTAAGTGCCTTAAAGCAGGTTGATGCCGGTATTAACCTGGATAAGCCGGTGGCGAATCAACCCACGTTAGCGCCTTTGTCTCCAGAAGTTTTGGCGGACATTATTGCGCGTTTGAAACAGATGGATACGGTCGATTTCCTGCGTCGTCAAAGTGCTGTGTATTTTGCCTCTGATAATGAAAACCATGTTCTGTTCCATGAGTATTACACCTCTATTATGCATTTACAACAGGCCATATGCCCGCAAGTCGATTTGACGTCGGATAAAGTCTTGTTTAACCAACTGACCGAGGTTTTGGACGTTAAGATGTTGGAAGGCCTGCTGAAATTGTCTTTACATAACTATCCGGCCGCTATTAGTTTGAACCTAAATATTTCCACTTTAACGCAGCCGATTTTTGAAAGTTATGTGGTTAATCGACCGGCGCCTTTGATTGTCGAACTGCAATTGGTGGATTTGTTTAATAACTATGAAACTTATCAAAAGATGATGAATAAACTGCATGATGGCGGCCATCAGATTTGTCTGGATGGTATTACGCCGATGGATTTGGAGTGCGTTGATGTGATGGCGATGCATCCGGACTATGTGAAGTTTATTTGGTCGCCGATGTGGCGCGAGCCGAGATATACGGAATTATTGAAAAACACGATTGAGGCCGATTCTCGCGTGCGGTTTGTGTTTGCGCGTTGCGGGGAAGAAGAGGCTGTTCAATGGGGTAAAAGCGTCGGCATACACATTTTCCAAGGGCGTTTTGTGGACCTATTGTTAGCGGCTATGACTAAAAACTCGTGCACTTTCGGGCAAGAGTGTTCTCTCAAGCAATGTATGGATTCCAAAAGTTGTTTGTGTGGCCCGTTGCGCAAGCAATGCGTAAATCCGCAACATTTGGATGACAACCTGGAATTAAAGGAATCTCTGTGATGGATACGGATTTGTGGCTTTTGTTGCAACAACTGTATGCGAAAAAAGCGCACAGTTGGATTTTGTATTTAAAACAGGAAGAGTTGGCCAAGAAGGTTGCTGCGCCTTTGCTGCGTGATGTGAAACAACAGTTACAGGTTTTTGAGCCGGCGCGTATTTGTCGTCTGTATTGGGAGCCGGCCGGCATTTTCTTGCTTTTCCCTAGGACTCGTTACGATGATATGCGTGCGGTCCTTGTGAAGTTAAAGTTTATGTTGGGTCTGACGGATGATAATCAGTTTTATTCTATCTATCAGTTAGACAAAGATTTTGATGAATTGGCGGCCTTACTACAAAAGCCGGTTGCCCCTTCGTTACAAACACAGGAGAAAAAAATGGAAACACAGGCCTTTACACCGCAGATGTTTGCGGATCTTGAAAAGCATTTGGCGCAGACAGATTTATCGCCGTTTTTCAGACGCCAGCCGATTTGCACCATTGTGAAAAAATCTCCGCCCTTGGAATTGTTTGACGAGGTATATATTGCCGTCAGCGAGTTGTTAAAGGAATGTGCGCCACAGGCCGATATTTTCAAAACACCTTGGTTGTTTGCACGCCTGATGGAAAGCTTGGATAAAAGCCTGCTCAACACCATCAAGCACCATGATAATGGGGCTTTTCTGAAGAATTTTTCTATCAATTTAGCGGTGTCAAGCGTGATGACGCCTATGTTCAAGGATTTTGATGCTTCCTTGCCCGAGCACGCGAAAAAGACCATTTTGATTGAGTTAAAGTTTACGGATATTTTGACCGATTTGCCAGCCTTTGTGCGTGCACGCCAATTTTTAAAGGAAAAGGGCTATCGTTTGTGTATCGATTTGGTTTCCGATGACATTATGGCCTTTGTCCAACGTCAAAAACTGGAGGCCGATTATATCAAGCTGCTGTGGTCGTCAGAATTGTTGGAAAAGGTCAAAGAGCCGGCGTTTGTTGAAAGTATTCAACGCTTGAATCCGCAACACATTATTCTGTGTCGTGTGGATGACCAAATGGCCATCGATATCGGACAAGCGTTAGGTATTACCTTGTTCCAAGGCTATTATGTTCAAAAAATGCTTTACCAGACGCCAAAGGCACAAAGGCTCAATCAACTGAAATAAGTTTTACTTTTTGTGTCCTTGAAAAGAGGGCAGGCGTTTTAAGGGCCGATGTAACAGGCGTTTTGGCTTTTGTTTCGCGGCTTCCTTCTTTTGTCTAAGCACGTGTTGTATAAATGGCAAAAAGTCGCAATACAAAGCTAATGGCGGCAAATCTGGGATTTTAATCTCAACCGTTTCGCCTTCTTGAATATCCTTTAAGGCCGGATCAAAGCAGTATTTATTCAAAAATCTGTGGAGAGATTTTTCAATCAGACACAGATTGTTGATTGAGTTGTTGCCACCACCGGATAAAGGCTGTATATGGTGGATATCAAAGCCTTTAGGCACTTTGCCTTTGAGCAGGCGGGGCAGGTATATTTTATGCAAAATCGGGTTGAGTGTGCCCGTTGTGTAGAGTTTTTGTAAAAACTCCTCTGTAATATGGCTGTGCTTAAACTCATGCCGCAGCGCCTTGGTAACTTCCGGAGATTGTCTTGTAAAATAGATGCTCATTTTATCCTACCTGTAATGTTTGAATAGCCTGTTCTTGCCTAAATAAATACAAGAGCAGTTTTAACTCTTGTCCTGATTTTAGCACATTTTCATCTTTTAGCAACTGTTTTGCTGTGGCATGCGCCAAAGGCAACAAGGGGGCGTGTTTGACCAAATCAACCAGGCGGAAGGTTTGCCAACCGCTTTGCCGTGTCCCCAGTATTTCGCCGGCACCGCGTAATTGTAAATCTGCCTCGGCAATGGCAAAACCGTCATTGGTAGCGCGCAGAATATCCAAGCGCTTGCGCGCTATCTCTGACAAGGCGGCACCATACAGCAAGACACATTGAGAGGCCTCGGCCCCTCGACCTATGCGCCCGCGCAACTGATGTAACTGGGACAGGCCAAAGCGTTCCGCTTGTTCAATCACCATGATGGTGGCGTTAGGCACATCTACGCCGACTTCTATAACGGTTGTGGAGACCAAGATAGATGTTTTGTGCGAGATGAAATCTTGCATAGCGGCGTCTTTTTCTTCAGCCTTCATTTTGCCATGGAGCAGCCCGACCCGATTGCCGAAAGCAGCTTTAAGGTAGGCAAAGCGTTCTTTGACGTTGGCCAAATCGGTCTTTTCTGTCTCTTCAATCATAGGACAAATCCAATAGGCTTGTCTGCCTTGCACTACGGCGGTTTTTAGCCGCTCAATCAGAGCATCCAGATTGCGTGTGGAAATGGCGCTTGTTTGAATAGGTTGTCGGTTGGTGGGCTTTTGCTCTATACGCGTGATATCAATATCGCCATAATTGGTAAGGGCCAGCGTCCGGGGAATCGGCGTTGCGGACATAATCAGCATATCCGCCAAAGGCGCTTTTTGCATCAAGGCAATGCGTTGATCCACGCCAAAGCGGTGTTGCTCGTCGATGACCACCAGGCCTAATTTTTTAAAGCGAACATCATCTTGGAAAAGGGCATGTGTGCCAATAATAATATGGGCTTGCCCGGATTGTAAGGCTTCCAGGATTTGTTGACGCGCTTTGCCTTTTTCACGACCTGTTAAAAGATAAGGTTGCTCTCCCAGCGTTTCGCAAAACTGGGTAAGCGTTTGCATGTGCTGACGCGATAAAAGGTCTGTCGGCGCCATAAAACAGACTTGATACCCGTTTTCCAATGCGTTGAGGGCCGCAAACAGGGCCACAATTGTTTTGCCACAGCCGACATCGCCTTGAATAAGTCGGGCCATTTTGGCCGGTGTTGCCATATCCGCGTCTATTTCTTTAATGGCCGCCTGTTGAGCTTGTGTCAATTCAAAGGGAAGAGATTTAAGCAGTAATTGGCGTAGTTTAACCGAGGTCGGCATAGCCACACCCAGCTCGCTTGTGCGGCTCTTTTTGGCAATTGCTAAGGCTAATTGATTGGCCAAAAGCTCGTCAAAAGCAAGGCGTTCTCTGGCCTCTCTTTCTTTGTTGGTGTCCGGAGAAGGATTGTGAATCTGTCGTAAGGCCTTAGCAAATGAAGGCCAGTGATATTGTTTGATAATCTCGGCCGGAATCCACTCCGGCAAAGGTGGCACATAATCTAACGCTTCATGCATAACGCTGTTGAGTGTTTTATTGCTCAAGCCGTTTGTCAGCGGATACACAGATTCGTAGGCGTTAATTTTGTCCGCCTGACTGACGGGCAAGATATAATCCGGGTGGCGCATTTGTTTTTGTGTATGAAAGTTTTCGACCACACCGCTGATAATGCGTTCTTGGCCTTCAGGCAGTTGTTGGACAAAGTAGGGCGTTTTATAATTAAAAAAGACCAGTTCGATAATTTCCCCGTCGTCCGTTTCGGTTAAAATGCGATAGGGCTGTTTTTTAGAAAAAGGCTTGATGTGCTGTAACACCTTGACTTTTGTGGTAATATAGGGCTCTTGCGTGCGACAAATCTGTCCACAAGGCAGGTGGAACAATAAATCGATAATGCGTGAGCCACACAGTTTTTGCAACTGGCGCCTTCTTTGATCCCCGACACCTTTGAGTTCTGTAATAGATTGAAACAAAGGAAACAGCGGATTCATCAGCGCTCTCAATTTGTCGGTGTTTGCATGTAAATGCGTTTGTTTTGCGGTTGTTTTTGGTTGGCAGGGATGACTTTTCCATCCGGCAATTTAACCGATCCGTCTTGATAGACCTCTGATCTGAAAATCGGCAGATCGTCAAAGTGCGCCAACACCTGGTCGCAAGGGTCTGTGGGCATTTTTCTTTGCAGGTTGTATGTGCGCAACTTTTCAGCCGCATATTCCTTAAAGGCTTTTGCACGATCTTCGTCCGAGGCGGCTTGATTGCCAATAATACGACTGGCAATCAATTCAAAGTCATCCAACTTATTACCGGCATTACAAGCTAAAGCCATGCCGGCCCAAGCACCCAACTGTTGTGCATCGGACATGTTCTGTAATGTGTGAGAGCGGGCAAAAACCGCGCCAGACAGGCTTAAACCAATCAACAGAAAAATATATTTCATAAGACCTCTCGCTTTTATTTTGGTTTTCTATTATGTTAGATATGTTAAACATTTTTTTTGCTTTTAGCAACTTTTTTATGGGGTGCGTATGGATTTTTTGGATGACATATCACATGTAGCAGGGGCAGCTGCGCCCAAGAAGGCCGTGTTATTACTGCATGGTTATGGCTCCAACGGGCGGGATATGTTGAGTATGGCACAGCAACTTTCTCCGCTGTTTCCGGATGTTGTATTTGTGGCACCAAATGCGCTCGATGAGGTCGGACCGGGGGCGTATATTTGGTATGAATTGCCCGCAGATATGGGCGGGCTGACGCGTGAAAATCTATGCCGACAATTAAAAGATGTATGTGTTAAAAAATCATTATATATTAGTAAGTTGATTGAAAATATTAAAGCAAAATATTCATTAGAAAATAACCAAATCGGGCTATGGGGTTTCTCCCAGGGAGGCCTGTTAGCGTTGGTGTCCGGCTTGACCATTCAACCGACCATATCGTGTGTGATTGCCTCTTCATCGATTCCTTTGCTGGAAGCGGGCGATTGGATTCGTTCACAACCGCCTTGTTTGCTGACACACGGACGGGAAGATGAGGTTGTGCCACCTGTGGCTATGTCACTCACTCAACATGTGTTACAACACGCCCATGTGCCGGTTGCTACCTGCCTTTCAAATAACCTGTCGCATGGGATAGACGACATATGTCAGCAGGCAGCGATTCGTTTTTTGAAAGATTTATGGCAAAAGTAAGGGATATTGCGCTTCTATGCGATAATATTTGCCGGCATCGCTATCATCACGCGCATGGCTGGAAATTAAGGAAAAATGTGTCACCTGAAAAGTGTCTGTTTTAAACAGGTTGTTGGCTGCAATAAAGGACATAACCTCGGTCAGTGTTGTGCCGTGCAGGCTGGCTAACGTCAGATGCGGCGTAAATTGGCGGAAGCGGTCGTTATTGACTCGACAATCTTGCACAATTTTGCTGATTTTGGTATGTAGGGCTTGTAAGGGTTGCTTGTCTTGGACATCACACCACAAATGATGAGGCCTGTCACCATCCGCAAAATAGCCCAACCCCTTAAATGTCAAATCAAAGGCGGGAAATTGAACTTGTTGCAGTTGATCGTGTATGTCGCGCGCTTTATCTTCGTCAATATTACCCAAAAAGGCCAGGTTTAAATGCAACTTTTCCTGCGGGACCCAACGCGCCAAAGGCACGCCACCATGTAGCGAATACAGTTGTTCTGCAATATTTTGGGGAGGCTCTATTCCGATAAACAGGCGTAACATAACAGGGCTTTCTTGCTTTTAGACAGGTTGTTGTAAAAAGCGGATAATCGTCGGATACATTTTTTCCAAAATAATTTCAATACCCTTAGGATCCGGATTGACGGAATTGCTGAGCACATGGCCCGCCAGATGAATACCGAACAGTGTCGGGAAAACGCCTTTCATCAAGAACGGATACAAGATAATATCATGTTCTTGGGCAACATAGCGATATAATCTTTCAAAGGCTTGCCTGTATTGAATAGGCTTCGTTTCTGGTAGTTCCATGCCCACTAACATAACTGGAATCTGCGCTTTTTGAAAAGTCGTGATGATACTTTCTAAATCTTGCGTCAAATCTTCCAAATCTTTTTGGTCTTCGCCGGGAATGTCATAATAGCCGACAGCCAAGATAACCGCGTGCGGATTTTGCGCTATAAAGGATTGGATATTCTGGCGGACTTCTTCAGCCGTTCTTTTTGGTTTGGTTTCATTGAGAACAAGCACATTGTTATAGCCGTCTAAATATAATTTTTTTTGTAAGGAATAGACGAAGGTTGCTTGCTCCGGCAGTGTCTCGCCCACCAGGAAATCATCGCCAATCAACATCAAGCGAAACACATCTTCTTGAGCAAAAGTTGGTGTGCAGAGCAGGGCAAAAAAGATGAACACGAAATAGCAAAAACGACGTAAGCAAAGAGAAAAATGCATTTTTTTTAACTCCTTTCTTTTCTTTTTATCCATTTTATGATATATTATCCCAAAAAGTCAAAGGAAAAAAATGAAACTGGATATATTGACCATACCAAATCCTATTCTGCGACAGAAAAGTCTGCCTGTCAAGCAGGTTGATTCTGGCGTTGTTCGCTTGTTGGACGATATGTTGGAAACGATGTATCAGGCCAATGGGGTTGGCTTGGCTGCGCCGCAAGTGGGCATCTTGTCGCGCATTGTGGTGATCGATATTCAGGCGCGGGAAGATGAAAAACAGCCGTTGTTCTTTGTCAATCCGGAAATTATTGCGCACAGTGAGGAACAATGCGACGGATCCGAAGGGTGCTTGTCAATTCCCAACCAATTTGCTCATGTGAAACGCTTTAATTCTGTAACAATTCGTTTCTTGGACAGACAGGGAAAGTCGCAAGAAATGACAGCAGACGGCTTTTTGGCCGTGGCTATCCAGCATGAGTTGGACCATTTAGACGGTGTTTTATTTATTGACCATTTATCACCGTTAAAGCGTAAAATGCTATTAAAACGCCTTGAAAAACAGAGAAAAAGGGGTTAATTATGTTGCGCGCCGTATTTATGGGGACGCCGGATTTTGCTGTGCCGGTTTTACAAACTTTATTTGAAAATTATCAATTGGTATGCGCCTATACGCAGCCGCCTCGTTTGGCTGGGCGCGGGCAACAGGAATTAAAACCTTCGCCTGTTCAAAAATGGGCCGAGGAAAATGGCGTGTCTGTGCGTCATCCGACAACCTTAAAATCAAAAGAAGAAGCCGACTTTTTAACCGCGTTAGCGCCGGATGTTATCGTGGTTTGTGCTTATGGCCTGTTGCTGCCGAAAAACATTTTGGACTTGCCAAGGTACGGTTGTATCAATGTGCATGCGTCCTTGTTGCCTCGTTGGCGAGGCGCGGCGCCTATTCAACGTGCAATTATGGCTGGCGATACCCAAACAGGGATTTCTATTATGCAAATGGACACCGGTTTGGATACGGGGGCGGTGTTTGCACAGAAAATAGTGCCCATTTTGCCGACTACAACGGCCGGAGAACTGCATGATGCTTTGGCCCAAACAGGGGCTCAATTATTAAAAGACGTGTTGGATGCGTTGCCGATGCCGACAACACCGCAAGCCCAAGAGGGTATGACGTATGCGGCTAAATTGTCGCCGGACGATGCGCGCATTCGTTGGGATGAAGAGGCTGCGGCTATCGTGCGTCGGGTCAATGCTTTGAATCCTGTGCCCAAAGCGTATTGCCTCCACGGCGAACAAAGAATTAATGTGTTACAAGCCGAAGTCGTGTCCCAAAGCACAGATAAAGCGCCAGGCACTGTTTTGGATAAGGACTTGACAGTTGCTTGCGGGCAGGGGACTTGTGTGCGCTTAAAGTTGTTACAACGTGCCGGACGCCATATTTTGCCGGCGGATGAGTTTTTGCGCGGCTATATTTTGGCTGTAGGGGATGTGCTGTTATGACACGCTATAAAATGGTTATCGAATATGATGGCACAGACTTTTGCGGTTGGCAAAAGCAGGATGATGGCGTGTCCGTTCAAGGCGAATTGGAAAAGGCTTTGTCCGTTTTTGCTCACGAGGATGTGAATATTGCCGGCGCCGGTCGCACAGATGCCGGTGTCCATGCCTATGGGCAAGTGGCCAGTTTTGACCTTAAAGACGACCTGGATCCGTTTAAAATGCGCGAAAGTTTCAATGCACTTGTGCGGCCGAAAGCCATATCGGTGTTGTCGGTTGAAAAGGTGTCTGACGACTTCCATGCTCGCTTTTCGGCTATGGAGCGGCAGTATATTTACAAGATTTTGAATCGGCAAGCTCCTGCCGCATTAGATAGGAATCGTGTGTGGCATATCATGCAACCATTGGATGTGGATGCGATGAAACAAGCAGCCCAACTTTTATTGGGTAAGCACGATTTTAGCACGTTCCGTTCTTCCGAGTGTCAGGCCAAAAGTCCGGTCAAGACTTTGGATGAATTGACGATTACCCGACGGGGCGAATATATTTTCTTTTTTGTGCGTGCCCGTTCTTTCTTACATCATCAGGTGCGCAATATGGTCGGCTCTTTGGTTATGGTAGGCCAAGGCAAATGGACCGTAGAAGATTTTCATCGGGCCTTTGAAGCGTGTGACAGAACAAAAGGCGGGATGACAGCGCCCGCTTGTGGTTTGTATTTTAATTCGGTAAAGTATGCAGGAAGTGAAGGATAACTATGCAGTTAAGGAATATTGCGATTATTGCCCACGTTGACCATGGAAAAACGACATTGGTGGATGCGTTTTTGCGCCAAAGCGGCACCTTTCGGTCGAATCAGCAGGTGCGAGATTGTGTGTTAGATTCTGGGGATCTTGAGCGCGAACGTGGTATAACCATTTTAGCCAAATGCACATCTGTGCAATGGAAAGATATTCATGTCAATATCGTCGATACGCCGGGACACGCTGATTTTGGTGGAGAGGTAGAACGTATTTTAAGTATGGTGGATGGCGTGATTTTGCTTGTTGATGCAGCGGAAGGGCCTTTGCCTCAAACCAAGTTTGTGGTGGGGAAGGCGTTGAAATTAGGCCTAAAGCCGATTGTTGTCATCAACAAAGTAGATCGCCAGGACGCGCGCCCCGATGAAGTATTAAACGAAGTTTTTGATTTATTCGTGCAATTAGGGGCCAATGATGAGCAACTGGACTTTCCGACCCTGTATGCGTCTGGTCGTGAAGGTTGGGCTGTGCGCGACTTAAAAGATCCTCACAAAGACATTACGCCTTTATTGGAAACCATTGTTGAGTATGTGCCCGAGCCGCAACGACAACTGGATGCGCCGTTCAGCATGTTGGCGACGACCTTGGAATATGATCCATTTGTCGGGCGTATTTTAACCGGTAAAATTATGGCCGGCACGGTTACAGTCAATATGCCTATTCATGCCTTGTCGCGTGAAGGTAAAGTGATTGAAACAGCGCGTATTTCTAAAATTATGGCATTTCATGGGTTGGAACGCGTCGCCTTACAGGAAGCGCACGCCGGAGATATCGTATCTATTGCCGGTCTGACAAAAGCAACGGTGGCCGATACCCTGTGCGCACCGGACGTCATGGATCCGATTGCTTCTTCGCCGATTGACCCGCCGACTTTAGCGATGACCTTTTCTATCAACACATCGCCTTTTGCCGGACAGGATGGCACAAAAGTGACTTCGCGTATGATTTGGGAGCGCTTGCAACGTGAGGTGGAAGGCAATGTGGCTTTGAAGGTATCCCGCACCGAATCAACCGATGCTTTTGAGGTGGCCGGACGCGGTGAATTACAATTGGGTATTTTGATTGAGACAATGCGCCGCGAAGGCTTTGAGTTATCTATCTCTCGTCCGCGTGTGCTGTTTAAGACCGATGAGAACGGGCAGAAATTAGAACCTTTTGAAGAAGTTGTCGTGGATGTGGATGATGAATATGCTGGCGTCGTTGTCAATAAAATGAGTGAGCGTAAGGCCGATATGGTGGATATGCAAACGTCTCATGGCAACAAGACGCGTATTACCTTTATTGCGCCTTCACGCGGGCTGATTGGTTATCACTCAGAGTTTTTAACGGATACGTGTGGCACGGGTGTGATGAACCGTTTATTCCA
This sequence comes from Alphaproteobacteria bacterium, assembly GCA_017958225.1. Classification (GTDB taxonomy): domain Bacteria; phylum Pseudomonadota; class Alphaproteobacteria; order CAAHEQ01; family UBA3637; genus RGIG10359. The sequence goes on along the minus strand of JAGDDD010000025.1, from coordinate 9,286 downwards.
CTCGTATGGCCCTTATAAAGGGGAGATTCACTCCCGCCGGACGGGCGTTCTGATTTCCTTGGAGCAGGGTAAGGCGGTAGCCTACGCCTTGTTTAAGATACAGGAACGCGGCACCTTGTTTGTTTCTCATAACACGCCTGTCTATGCCGGTATGATTATCGGGGAAAATGCCAAAGCGGGCGATATCGGCGTCAATCCGATTAAAGGTAAGCAATTGACGAATATGCGTGCTGCCGGTAAAGATGACAATATCATCTTGGTCCCGCCACGCAAAATGAGTTTGGAAGAGGCGCTTTCCTATATCAATGAAGATGAATTGGTGGAAGTGACCCCGCACAATATTCGTTTGCGTAAGATCTATCTGGATGAAAACGACAGACGCAAGTTTGAAAGAGGGCGTTTATAGGGGGCCAGATGAACAGTTGGAAAAAAGCCTTATTGGGATATTTGAAACCTGCGGTGTGGGTCTTCTTTTTCTTGGGCTTTTCGTGCGGCATACCCTATAATTTGCTGAACTATTCCTTAAATCTGTGGCTCAATGATGTGGCTACGCCGAAAGAGGTTATCGGCCTGTTTTCCTTGGTGGTGTTGCCTTATTCCTTAAAGTTCTTGTGGTCGCCGATGATTGACAATGTGCGCTTGCCCTTGTTAGCCAAGAAAATGGGCGTAAAACGCGCATGGGGCCTAGTATTTCAAATAGGGCTGTTGTTGTCGGTTTGGGGTATGGCTTTTTCGGATCCGGCTCACGATTCGTGGCGCTTTCACTTTATGAAAGACGGTATAGCCTACGCTATTCCTTTGGGCGTGTATGTGTTTGCGTTCTTGTCCGCTTTCTTCGCGGCCAGCCAAGATATCGTCGTAGATGCGTTGCGTATAGATACCTTGACCAAACAAGAGTTGGGCGAGGGCTCCGGCATGTATCAATATGGCTACCGAATCGGTATGCTGTTGTCAGGGGCAGGCGTTGTGGCGTTGGCGGGCCTATGGTCCTGGCGATCGGCTTATTTGTTCGCCAGCCTGTTTGTGATTGTCGGTATGCTGGCACTTTGCCTGATGCACGTTAAAGAGACACCGCGCATAAATCAAGGCGCTTGGCGGGCACTGTTGAAGCCTTTTTCCAATTTTATGAAGGAACACCAAGCGTGGATAGCGATTCTGCTGTTTGTCGTCTTATATAAGATTTGTAATGCGGTCCTGGGTCGTATGGTCTTGACATTTTATCGGGAAACAGGCTTTTCCAACAACGAGATTTCATTGTGGTCCGGCCTGATTGGTCCGTGGATTACCGTATTTGGCGCTATGCTGGGCGGTATTTTGGTGGCCAAGTTTGCCATACTCAAACTGTTGTTATGGTTGGGTTGTGTTGAGATTTTAACCTCGTTAGCCTTTGCCGGGCTGGCGGTGATTGGTTACAACCTGCCGGCGTTGTGCCTTGTGATTACCTTTGACAACATTGTCGGTGGTATGGGCGGTGCGGTTTTTGTCGCCTATTTGTCCGGCCTGTGTGATAGGCGCTATTCCGCCACACAATATGCGATTTTATCCAGCGTTATGGCGATATCTACCTCTACGATTTCAGCGTATAGCGGCTTTTGGGCCAAGGATATGGGCTGGCCATTGTTCTTTGTCTTTACGGGCGTTTTAATGATTCCCGCTTTGTGCCTACTCAAGTGGCTGATGCACAAACAGCGCTGATTACCAGTTATGCATCATCCGTTCAAAATAGGCGCGGGCGTGGTTGCATGACGGGCAAACAGCCGGCGGTTCTGTGGCATAAATGGTGTAGCCGCAGTTGCGACATTGCCATTTAACCGGCTCTGGTGACGCGAAAACTTTGTTTTGGATAATGTTTTCGGCCAAGTCCAGATAGCGCCTTTCATGGGCTTTTTCGGCCACGATAATGGCCCGATAGACATCCGATATTTCTTGAAATCCCTCACTTTCGGCTATATTGGCAAAGGCAGGGTAAAGTTCCGAGTTTTCAAAATGCTCACCGGCGGCCGCTTCCTGTAAGTTTGCCAACGTGTCGCGGATCGTGCCCGTCGGATACAGGCCGGTTACCGCCAATTCTCCCGGCTCCATAAACTTGAAAAAGCGTTCGGCGTGTTCTTTTTCCTGGTCGGCCGTTAAAGAAAAAATGTAAGCGATTTGCTCAAATCCATCTTTTTTGGCTTTTGACGCCCAATAAGTGTAACGATTGCGCGCTTGTCCTTCGCCGGCAAAGGAAACAAGCAAGTTCTTTTCAGTCAATGATCCTTGTAATTTTGGCATAATACCCTCCTGCTGATTTACATAAGCAGGGCCGGGCAAAAAGAAAGCCCCTATAAACAAAAATAATCGAGCGTTATGTGAAGACTACACTTCCAGCGGGGTTTGTGTCGTCTGCGGCATCGGGAGCGTGAGTGATTTTCGTGTCTGTCTTTTGCGTTGAATATGGCGCATAGCCTGATAAAAACTCCACGCACTCAATACCAAATCCATAATAGCCGACGGATAGGACTGAATATAAAAGTCATGGATAAACCACAAGAGCAGGTTGCCAACCACCGCGTAGCGCATTTGCTGTTCGTCCTTTGTCCAATACATCGCCAAGGTATAAAAGGTAAAGGCAGCAATCGGCATTATGCCAAAGATTCCGCGGTTATTGAGCGATAGGCCGACCACCAGGCACGCGGCCACTAACGCCCATGTTATGAATTTGGTGAGGCCTTTTTTATAGGCAAAGATGTTGCGGAAGGTGCAGAGGGCGCCTGTGATACAGCCGGCATAACTGAGCAACACTAAACTGGTCAGCATCTCAAATGTCGAATCCCATATTTGCCACCAAATCAAGTTCTTTTTGTTGCGTTTGATGACAGAGATGGCGATACACACCGCACAGCAAAACGAAAAGATATTACCGACAATTAAATTGACCGAAAGCATACGAGCACCTTGCCCCCTAAAATTACATACATTGTTATATACAATTGCCGGTCCGGACGAAAGATTTTTTTTGTAAATAAAAAAACTCTCCCGAGGGAGAGTGAAAATGGGGCGGAAGATGAGACTCGAACTCACAACATCTGGTACCACAAACCAGCGCTCTAACCAATTGAGCTACATCCGCCAAAAGGAACTTTCCTGTTTTACAGGATTTTTTCCCTTCTGTCAAGCATCTTTTTTTATAGATGGAGTTGGAAACTAGGGACGCCTTGGTTGAGCTCTTGCCAGTAAGGCAGCAACCTCGGGATGATTGCGAAAGCGCGCAATATCCTCAGCTGTCCAGCCATTTTGTTGACGTAGGCTGTTGTCTGCACCCAAGAATAATAAGAGTTTTGCCATATTTTCCGATCCTTGAAAGGCGGCTAACATCAGGGGGGTCCACCCCAAATTATCGGGCGTGTTGATATCGACACCCGCGTCCGCCAGCCACTTGACAAGCGTAGGTTGATGGGCCCAGACCGCCGTGGCTATAAGAGTTTCTCGATTACATGGCGAAAGTTGCCGGATATTGCTCCCTTTTGACACCAGGAGCTTCATCATATCTAACAGCCCTTTGCGCACGCAAATCATCAGAGGGGTATGGCCACAAAGCGCGCGGGCATCCATGTCGGCACCTTTATCAAGCAGTAGGGCGGCTATCTCTACGTTTCCCGCCCACAAGGCCTTTATAAGTGGCGTTTCCCCCACGTTGTCGGGGGTGTTGGGGTCAAGGTTGAATTGCGACAATAACTTGTCTACCTCACTTGCTGTTGCAGTGTGATAATCAAGAGAGGCAAAGGCTTCTTTGGCTTCTGACTGAGTTAATGTATTTTCTTTGTCCATGCTTACCCCCGAAATGTGTTGGCATAAACGGAGCAAATCAGCTCGATGACTTGGCGTGCCTGTTGAAATGCTTCATCAAAAGTCGCGTTGGGCATTTCTTTCAAATAAGCCTCCATATCAATAAGCTCAAAGTTTTTATGCTTGTCTTGTAGCTTGCTCAATTGCTTATACGCCCATGGCCGATTGACGTCTTTTTCAAAGCTAAATGGCATGATAATTAGATAAACAAAGCTGTGGTCGGCGGTAAGGGCGTGCTTGATCAGGGCGTTTTCCTTTCGGCGCAACGGCTTTTCACCCGACAGGCGAAACAAGACAATGTTCGTTTGATAATCTGTATAGGGGAACGCGTTGAAATCTGTGATTTGTGTTGCGTTTAGTCCGGCTGGCAAACGAATCCCTTCCAACAGCGGGGTGGTGTAATTGTTGTGTATATACGTAAAAGATACCGTTTTCATAAAAAAATCTCCTTTCTACACTGCTAGTATAGAAAGGAGATACGTCAAATTATGACGGGGTTAGTCCGTTTCACCAAATTGTTTGTTGGCTTGAGCGATAAAGTCATCTGTAATCTTCCGAATTTTTTCGATAAACGCATCTCCTGTTTCAGCCCAGTGCGTCAAAATATCATTGAGATGAATATGGAGTAGAGTGGCTTCACGACAGTGTTCTTTGTTGGGGCATTCCCAATTTTTGTCTTTTTTGTTTTTTTTGTCTTGTTTGGCAAGGGCGTCTTTTACAATATCCAGTTTTGTTACAATATCGCGATAAGCGCTATATTGGGGGTGTGGTGCCTTTTTGTCCCTTTTGTAGTAACGAAGGGATAAATAAGGGCCTTTTTTGTCTGTATCTATTCGCCAAAATATGTTGTATTCTTTTTTCGATAAAATAATCATGTGTGTCCATGGGCGCCCATCAAGATTTGATTTCGAATATACCTCATAGAGTTGATGTTCATCATTTGGATTTTCCTTATCTCTGTCCCACTTTTCTTCAGGAAAAATCGCTCTCATCAGATTATGTTGGGCGATGAATTCCTTTGAAATATTCCACTCAGTAGAATGCTCCTTGTCTTTGCATTTTTCTTGGAATTTACCATAATCCACATACCAATTTATCAACTTATCCAAGTGCTCTATATACATATCCAAAGTGGCGTCTTGGCCTTTGTATTTTTGTAACAGTTCTAAAAAGGCTTTTCCGCCAATAGATTTAAATTCCTCGCATTTCCAATTTTTATCATGATTTTTTAGTAATTTATTATACCGGTGTGCGACTAACTTGTCTCTATCATAGTAAAAGCCTGTTTTGAAATAAACCGCATATATTTTGTAGCCTTGATAGTCCTTGTGTTGGGATACGCCCTCAATATAGTTTTCAATCTGCTTATATCCCTCGCTTGCATAGACTTTATCTTCAATAATGACCAGTTTTTTTGTGTCGGGCAAAATAATAAGAATATCTATTCTACCATTAGGTTTCAGAGAAACTTGAGTCTGTATTTCGATTGTCGTATCTGTAGGTGTTAGAGGCACAAAAGACGCTAATAAATCCTTGGCTAAATTGTGTAATTTACTCGTTGTATCGTTGTAAAAACTCAATATCCAACAAATAACCGCATCTTGACATGATTCGTCGTTGTTGTGTTCAAAGAAATTTGTTGATTCCATCATGTGCTCCTTTTGTTTGTGGTTGTCTGCCGCATAAACAGCATTATACATATCTGTATATGTTGCTGTCAATGTTGAAAATAGCGTATATCTCTGTCAAAAAATGACATATTTTGCTTGTGCCTAATGAAAAAATCTTGTAAAATGGCAGCAGAAAGAGAGGGGCTATGTCCTACGAAAAAACAGAGCAATTACTTGATTTGGCCATTTGGATGCAATCTTCGCGCGAGGGGGTCAGCCTGAAAGACATTATGAAGCGCTTTAATGTTTCCAAACGCACGGCCGATCGTATGCGCGATTTAATTTTGGCGCGGTTTCCTCAGGCCGTCGAGGTGGCCTCCGACACGCGCGAAAAGCGTTGGTGTATTCCCCAGGGCACTTTGCGGGACATGATTCAATTCAACGCCGAGGAGTTATCCTGCCTACACATTGCGCAAGAAGCCCTTGAAAAAAGCCACTTGCACGATAAGGCGTCGGCCTTGGCGGGGATTGTCGATAAAATCAGAGCCTCAATTAAACAAGATACTTTTCGTCGCATTGAGCCCGATGCGGAAGAGTTGATGCGCGCCGAAGGGATTGCTTGTCGCCCCGGTCCGAAAATCAAAATAGATGAGCAGATTTTAAATCCTATTCGCGAAGCTATTTTATCCTGTCACCAGATTCGCGTTACATATCTGAATAAAAATACAGGGAAAACCAGTTATAATACCTTGAATCCGCTAGGGTTTCTTTATGGCGAAAGGAATCATTATTTGGTGGCGCAACATGGCAATGGGTTTGGAGGCCTTATGCCGCATAACTTTATCTTAATGAACATAAAAGCGGTCACAGTCTTGCCAGATACATTTGTTTATCCGAAGGACTTTTCTTTGCGCACGTATGCAGCGCAATCTTTTGGCGCTTTCCAGGAAACCCCCGTGGATGTCGAATGGCTGTTTGATAAAGAGGTGGCGGATGAGGCTTCTCACTATATTTTCCATCCTTCTCAAACGATGACAAAGAATCCGGACGGCACGCTAACCGTGCGTTTTCGTGCGGGTGGACGTATGGAAATGGATTGGCACCTGTATACTTGGGGCGGCCATGTTACAGTCATTAAACCGGTCAGTTAACCCAAGCGGGTCATGGTTTCGAACTTTTGGTGTCTGTGGCGGCGGATTTGATCACCGGACAGCGTGGATAACTGCTTTAACGCCTGCGTCAGCGCCTGTTTGACATTAGCAAAAGTTTCGTTTGGATAACGATGCGCACCACCGGCCGGCTCCGGAATAATGGCGTCAATAACTTTTAGGCGCAATAAATCTTGAGCCGTCAGCGCCAAAGAAGAGGCCGCTTTGTCCGCTTTGCCTGCATCTTTATATAAAATAGAGGCGCAACCTTCCGGTGAAATGACCGAATAAATGGAATGTTCCAACATAAACACCATATTGGATGCGGCTATGGCAATCGCGCCACCCGAGCCGCCTTCGCCTGTGACAACGGAAATGTTGGGCACTGTCAGAGATAGGGCGGTTTGCATAGCCTGTGCAATCGCTTGGGCTTGTCCGCGTTCCTCACCTTCAACGCCCGGAAAGGCCCCAGGTGTATCCACAAACGTCAAAATCGGCATATGGAACTGCTCGGCCAGTTTCATCAGGCGTATTGCCTTGCGGTAACCTTCCGGCTGTGCCATACCGAAATTATGTTTAACGCGGGAAGGGGTGTCGTGGCCTTTTTCATTGCCGATAACCATAACGGGTTTGCCGTTAAAGCGCCCGATACCGCCCAAAATAGAGGCGTCTTCGCCAAAGCATCTGTCGCCGCGCAATGGGCTGAAATCTTGTATCAAAGCCTGGATGTAATCCGAGGTCTGTGGCCGCGCTAAATGGCGGGCAACCTGCGTTTTTTGCCATGGGGTCAGGTGAGCATAGGTTTGTTGCTGCTCTTTGAACAGTTTTTCGGACAGCCTTTTTATCTCGGCTGTGTTGTGTTTGTTCTTTTCCGCATTTTCCAAGGCCGCAAGTTTCGCTTCGACTTCCTGTATGGTCTTTTCAAAATCCAGTCCCTGCATTTTTTTCTTTCCTTTATCAAAAGATTTTGTATATAATAAAACAGTGTTTTGAATATGTCAAAGGTTTTCAAGGTCAAAAAATGTTACAATATTTATGGATGTTTCTCGCCGTGCTGGCGGTTTGGATTTGGGTCGTAACCAGATAAAAGGATCACACAATGGTTGGATTTATTGTATTTTTAAGCATTTTCGCAACGATGGGTATGGCCTGGTTCGGCGTAACAATCGCCTATATACTGCACATCGGCGGTTTTGAGCGTCTGTTGTCTTTGCCTGTTTCTGAGTTTATTTTGCTTTCGGCCGGTCTGTTTTGCCCGTTGGTTGTGTTGGCATTGGGGGTCGGCTTGGTCTATACAGCTTTGGAAATGCGCAAAACACAGATGTTGCTGAATATGTATCTGCGCAAGGGGGCGAGTGTGTCTAAACCTGTTGAAGAAATCAAAGAAGAGCCGGCACCGGTGCCCGAGCCTGAGCCTGCGCCAGAGGCTGAAAAAGAAGAGGAAACGACAGAGCCCGTTATTCAAGACAGGCCCGTGCTCAACATTTCTACGCAGGAAAAATTAGAAACCTACAAAGATGTTGCCTTGCCGGAAAATCTGGATTTGCATTTTGTGGATAAGACATGAAGCGATTCTGCCTGTTATGTTTGGCCGCTTTGCTGATGGGGCGGGTCGTATCTGCCGAGACACTGCCTTCGGGCTTAAGTTTATACGGTGCGCCCAAGTATAACAATCGATTTACCCATTTTGATTATGTCAATCCGCAGGCACCCAAGGGTGGGCGCCTGGTCCTGCCGACTTTTGGCACATTTGATACCTTTAATCCGTTTATTTTAAATGGTCAGGCTGCCCCTGGGGCTGATTTGCTTTTTTCTACTTTGATGACCGCTTCGTTGGATGAGCCTTTTTCTATGTATGCGCTTGTGGCAGAAAAGGTCAAAGTAGAGCCTAACCAGGTGACTTTTTACCTCAATCCGAAGGCGCAATTTCACGACGGCTCGCGCATTACGGCCGACGATGTTGTTTTCTCGTTTGATACTTTAAAAACAAAAGGATTGCCTCAATATAGGGTTTATTATGCGGATGTGGAGCGCGTGCAGGCTTTGTCTGATACGCAGGTGCGGTTTTATTTGCGCGCCGATGCTCATAACAAGGAGTTGCCGTTGATTTTGGGGCAAATGCCCGTTCTGTCCAAGCAATATTTTCAAGATAAAGACTTCCTGACGGCGTCTTTGGAAGCGCCTGTCGGCTCCGGGCCTTATAAAATCAAAGAGTTTGAGCCTAATCGTTTTGTGACTTATCAGCGCGATCCAAATTATTGGGGTGCGGACTTGCCGTCTCAAAAGGGGCAATATAATTTTGATGAAATCCGGTATGATGTCTATCGCGATACAACGGTCGCGGTTGAAGCCTTTACCGCCGGTATGTTTGATGTGCGCTTTGAAAATGAGGCAAAAAAGTGGGCAACCGCCTATGATATTCCTGCTGTCCAAGAGGGGCGTATTATTAAAAAAGAGTTTGAACATCACACGCCTTCTGGTGTGCAAGGCTGTGTTTTTAACACGCGGCGGCCCTTGTTTGCTGATAAGCGAGTGCGCCGTGCTTTAAGCCTGGTGTTTGATTTTAACTGGACCAACCAGCATTTATTTTATGGTGCCTATAAGCGGATGGACAGTTTCTTTGCTAACTCTGATTTGGCGGCGCCGGCCCATGTGGAAGAACAGGAAAAGCCTTTATTGCGTGCTTTTCATGTGGATGAGGAT
>JAGDDD010000024.1 GCA_017958225.1 Alphaproteobacteria bacterium | reverse complement strand
GGGCAAATCAGTTTGCTCAACAAGCCGGCCCTGGCAATTGTCGGCACGCGCAATGCGTCCTTTAACGGCAAAAACTTGACACGTCAATTATCGTTTGCCGTCTCGCAAAAAAATTATGTCATTATTTCGGGTATGGCGCGCGGTATAGACTCGGCGGCTCATGAAGGCGCTTTAGAAGGTCAGGGGGGCACCATAGCGGTTTTGGGAACAGGCATTGATGTGGTGTATCCGTCTGAAAATGAGGCTTTGTATCAACGCATCAAGCAAGAAGGTCTATTGATTTCAGAATTGCCCTTAGGCACGCAACCTTTTGTCGGGCACTTTCCTCGTCGCAATCGTTTGATTTCCGGATTGGCACAAGGTGTGCTCGTGATAGAAGCGCACACAAAATCGGGCTCTTTGATTACTGCGCAATATGCGGCGGATCAAGGTCGGGATGTCTATGCTGTGCCAGGTTTTCCGTTGGATCCGCGGGCGCAAGGACCTAACCGCCTGCTAAAAGACGGGGCCATTTTGGTCCAAAATGCCGATGACATCTTTGCGGTGTTGGAGCACTCTTCGCCGTTTGCTTTAAAAGATTTGTTCCAACAACACGCCACGCCGATTGTCATTGACGAGAAGCCGACACAAACAGATTTAGACGCTGCCACCGAGCAAGTTGTTGAAAACCTTGGGGCAGAAGCCATTGAAATTGATCATTTAATCAGAGAAACGCACTTGACAGCCTCGGTTGTCCATATTGTGCTTATGCAGTTAGAGTTAGCCGGAAAGGTAGAACGCTACCCCGGCAACAGAGTATCTTTAGTTATGGGTAAATGAATATGAAACTTGTTATTGTAGAATCGCCGGCCAAAGCAAAAACCATCAACAAATATTTAGGAAAAGATTACGAAGTCATTGCCAGTTTCGGCCATGTGCGTGATTTGTCGTCCAAAGATGGCTCTGTGGATGTCAATGACGGTTTCCGTATGCTGTGGCAAGTGGATGCGAAGGGCGAAAAGCACCTGCAAGACATTATCAAGAAAGCGCAAAATGCGGATGAAATCTACCTGGCGTCCGATCCGGATCGTGAAGGAGAGGCTATTGCCTGGCACATTATAGAGGAACTCAAACGCCGCAAAAAACTGAAAGTGCCTTTCAAACGAATCGTTTTTAATGAAATCACAAAGACCTGTGTGCTCAATGCGCTCAAGAATCCGCGCGAAATAGATATGAATCTGGTGGATGCCTATTTGGCCCGGCGCGCCTTGGATTACCTGGTTGGCTTTTCCTTATCACCGGTGCTATGGCGTAAATTGCCCGGCAGCAAGTCGGCAGGGCGCGTTCAATCAGTGGCCTTGCGCCTTATCTGCGACCGCGAAAAGGAAATTGAAGCCTTTAAGGAACAGGAATATTGGACATTAGAGGGCGATTTTGCCACCTTAAAGAAAGAAAACTTCGCGGCGACTTTGACACATTGGCAGGGCAAAAAACTGGGCAAGTTTGATGTGGCCGATCAAGCGGCGGCCGAGCGCATTAAAACCGCTCTACAAAAAGATTCTTTTACGGTTCAATCTGTGGAGAAAAAACAGGTCAAGCGTTCGCCGGCGCCGGCTTTTACGACCTCAACCTTACAACAGGAAGCATCCAGAAAATTGGACTTTTCGGCCAAAAAGACAATGCGTACTGCCCAAGAACTTTACGAAGGTGTGGACATCGGCGGAGAAACGGTCGGTCTGATTACTTATATGAGAACGGACGGCGTAGCCTTATCCCAAGAAGCCATATCGGCTATGCGGTCCTTTATCAGCAAGACCTATGGCAATAGCTTTATACCGGAACAACCGCGTTATTACAAAAACAATATTAAAAATGCGCAGGAAGCGCACGAGGCCATTCGCCCGACCAGTGTGTTGCGCACGCCTGAGTCTTTGAAGAACAGTTTATCACGCGACCATTTCCGCCTTTATGAGTTGATTTGGAAACGTGCTGTGGCCTCACAAATGTCGAATGCGGTATTAGATAAGGTGGCCGCCGATATTCAGGCGCCTCAAACACAAAGTATTCTCCACGCGACTGGGCAAACGGTGGCGTTCCCTGGCTTTTTGAAACTGTATCGCCCACAGGCAGATGATGAAGAGGAAACGCAGGAACAAGCCTTGCCGCCTTTGTCGGTCGGTGCGACGCTGACTTGCCAGGCCATCAAAGCGGAACAGCATATGACAGAGCCACCCCCGCGTTATTCCGAAGCCAGTTTGGTCAAGAAAATGGAAGAGTTGGGCATCGGTCGTCCGTCCACTTATGCCTCTATCTTGTCTGTTATCCAGGACAGGAAATACGCGACCTTACAGAAAAAACGCTTTGTGCCCGAAGAAAGAGGGCGTTTGGTTACGGCTTTCCTGGAAAGTTTCTTTGAAAAATATATTCAATATGACTTTACCGCCCAGTTGGAAACGCAATTAGATGATATTACAGCCGGCAGTTTGCCTTATCAAAAAGTGCTCAAAGAGTTCTGGACCGAGTTTGATCCGGCGATTAAACAGACGGAAAAAGAACGCACAACGCTTATTTTGGATAAAATATCGCACCTGTTGGAGCAACATCTGTTCCCCAACGAACAGGCCAAACAATGTCCGCATTGTAAAAAGGGCACACTCAGCCTGAAAGTCGGTCGGTTTGGCGCGTTCTTGGGCTGTTCTAATTATCCGCAATGCAATTATACACGGCCTTTAGTAACTGAGTCTGCGGAAACGATGACAGAAGCATCATCATCCGATGTACTGAAAAAAGGGCCTTATGGTTGGTATGTGCAAAAAGATAATAAGAAAGTGGCTGTGCCAAAAGGCATTACTGCGGAATCTTTAACGCCGGATCAAATCCAATTCCTGTTATCTTTGCCTAAAACTTTGGGCACAGATCCGAAAACGCAACAACCCGTGGAATTAGGAATAGGGCGGTATGGCCCCTATGTCAAACAAGGCTCTAACTTTACTTCTATTAAACCCGTCAGTGCCTTGTGGGGTATGGATTTGGACAAGGCTTTATCGTTGGCACAACCCAAAGCAAAAGCCACATCGTTGGGCGATTATGAAGGGCAACCGGTCATGCTCCAAGACGGGCGTTATGGCCTGTATATCAAGTTTGGCAAACAAAATATTGCCTTGCCGACAGCGTGGAAGAAAAATCCTTCTTCCATAACTTTGGAAAATGCGATACAATTGATACAAAAAGGACCGAAGAAGGTTAAAAAATAAGGGGAAAAACAATGGCAAAAAAAGCACAGATTAAACGAATCGGCGTTTTGACAAGCGGTGGAGATTGCGCCGGCTTGAATACGGCTATCCGCGCGGTATGTATGGCGGCTTTCCAACAAGGTTGGGAGGTTTATGGTATTCACAACGCCACAGATGGCTTGATTGCGCGCCCGATGATGTATAAAAAAATGTCTGTTTTAGACTTTGCTGTGCCTTATGCGCGGTTGGGGGGCACAATGCTGGGCTCCAACAATACGGGTGTATTTACCCGCCAAAAGAAAGCCGACGGATCTTATGAGAAACTGACAGAAAAAGAGTTTTTCAAGCGCTTTAAGGAAGGTATCGAGCAATTAAAACTGGATGCGCTGGTCGTTATCGGGGGCGACGGAAGCACCGCCATTATGAGCCGCCTGTGCAAGACTGCCAACGTTAAAATGATTGGTATTCCCAAAACAATTGACAACGACGTGCCGGCAACGGATGAGGCTATCGGCTTTTCAACCGCCTGCAACATCGTGATGGATGCCTTGGATAAGTTGGATACAACCGCCGATTCTCATGAACGCATTATGGTTTTGGAAGTTATGGGCAGAACAGCAGGCCATTTGGCTTTACGCGGTGCGATTGCCGGTTTGGCGGACATCTGCCTCATCCCGGAAAGACCCTATAATTATGATGAGGTTGTCCAGAAACTGCGCGAAATCAGAGCATCCGGACGCACTCACGCCCTGATGGTGGTCGCAGAAGGCTTAAAAACGCCCGAAGGCAAGAATGTATATGCCAGTAATGGCCATACTTTTGGTGGTATCGGTCAATACTTTGTCAATCGCCTGTCCGAAGAGCCGGACAAGTTTAATGTGCGCTTGACGGTCTTGGGTCATGTGCAACGTGGCGGATCGCCTGTGGCTATGGACAGATTGTTGGCGGTTGCCTTTGGCACTTATGCTGTTCGCTTGTTGGCCTCGGGTGCGAAAAACAGGCTTGTTGTGTTAAAGAACGGAAAATTGACGGATGTGCCGTTGCGCCACGCCTTAAAAATTGCCATTTCTCCGGTCAAACCCAACGATCCTATGGTCAAAATGGCTAAAAGCCTGGGTATGTATATAGGACATAAATAATCTGTTCGCATATCTTGCTTTTTGCGAAAAATGGACTATACTGTTATAGTGATAACGAATACGAAAGGACATATACCATGAACGAAAAACAAGAAAAACACTTAAAAGCCTTAAAAGAAAGACACCAAGCGTTACACGCGCAGATTGAAGAAGAAGAGGCTCAGGTTGTGCCCAACGAAATGCTGATTCAAGAATTGAAGAAGCAAAAATTAAAACTCAAAGACGAGATAGAGGCTTTAAGCAAGCAGGGCTAAGCCCCACATATCTAATCTTTGTCTGACAGCCTTATTAAAGGCGTAGGATGTTATATGCGCATATTGTTTATCGGTGATATTGTCGGGAAAAGCGGGCGAGATGTCGTTGCGCGCTATGTGCCCTTATTGCGCAAGAAATACAACTTGGATGTCGTCATTGCCAATGCGGAAAATGCAGCGCATGGTTTTGGCTTGACCCCAAAATTACTGGCCCAATTGAAACAAGCCGGCATAGATGTGGTTACTATGGGCAATCACACCTTTGATAAAAAGGATATTTTAGAGGTTATCGACTCGGATAAAACCATCGTGCGGCCGAGCAATTATCCGGAGCATACCCCGGGGCACAGCCTGGTTACATACACGACGAAAGATAATAAAAAAATAGCGATTATTCAGTTTATTGGAACGATATTTATGCGTAACACTTTAAGTCCGTTTGAGGCCTTAAAGACCTTTTTTGCGACACATACTTTGGGCAAAGATTATCATGCGTTGGTCGTGGATATTCACGCCGAAGCCACCTCGGAAAAGAACGGAATTGCTTACTTTTGCGATGGGAAGGCCTCTCTGGTGGCTGGCACGCATACCCATATTCCGACCGCAGATGCCCGTATTCTGCCTAACGGCGTTGGTTTTATAACCGATGTCGGTATGTGTGGCGATTACGATTCTATTATAGGTATGACGACAGCAACGGCCATGCCGCGCTTCACAGATCAGGCCTATCAACAATTAAAGCCCGCTGAAGGTGAGGGGACTTTGTGCGCTGTGTATGTAGAAACCGACGATTCGACAGGGCACTGCACCTTGATTCGTCCTGTTCGCCTGGGCGCACACCTACAAAATACAGAAGATATGTAAAATCTTCTTGAAAGAAAAGAAAACCTGTGCTAATCTGCTTTCACCAAGCCACTATTAAAGGAAAATAAACATGTCCGGACATTCACAATTTAAGAACATTATGCATAGAAAAGGCGCTCAAGACCAAATGCGCGCTAAAGTTTTTTCAAAACTGGCCAGAGAAATTACCGTTGCGGCCAAACTCGGCTTGCCGGATCCGGCCTCTAACCCGCGTTTAAGATCGGCCATTTTAGCGGCTCGTGCCGAAAATATGCCCAAAGACAACATTGAACGCGCGATTAAAAAGGGTGCGCCAGGCGAAGACAGTGCCAACTATGAAGAAGTGCGCTATGAAGGCTTTGCGCCGGGTAACGTCTCCTTGATTGTGGAGGCTTTGACCGACAACAGAACACGCACAGCACCAAACTTGCGCGCCATCTTTTCAAAACGTGGCGGCACAATGGGTGCAGCCGGCTCCGTTGCATTTAACTTTGAACGCGTCGGTTATTTAGAATATCCCAGCAGTGTAGCCTCGGCAGATGCTATGTTAGAGGCGGTCATTGAGGCCGGTGGCGAAGATGTCCAATCGGATGAAGAAACCCACGCTGTTTATTGCCAACCGGATGATTTGTCTTCGGTGCGTGCGGCTTTGGAAGCCAAGTTTGGCGATCCGACCGTGTGCCGCCTGGACTTCAAGCCGATTGTGAAAACTCCCGTTACAGATTTAGAATCTGCGCAAAAACTGATGGACTTCATCGCTCAATTAGAAGAAGACGACGATGTCCAACGCGTCATTACCAACGCAGACATCCCTGAGGAAATACTCAAAAAGTTATGAGAATCATAGGACTTGACCCTGGATTGCGACATACCGGTTGGGGCGTTATCGACAAACAAGGCTCCCATCTATCCTTTGTCGCTGCAGGTGTCATTTCTGTGCCTACGGATGGGCCGCTGTCCGAGCGTTTAGCCCGCCTACACACACTTTTATCGGCGGTCATAGACCAATATCAGCCCAACGAGGCGGCTGTCGAGGAAACTTTCGTCAATATGAACCCGGCTTCCACATTAAAGTTGGGACAGGCGAGGGGAGTTGTCTTGATGACACCGGCCGAAAAGGGATTGCCTGTAGGCGAATACACGCCGAATCAGATTAAAAAGATGATTGTCGGTGTCGGCCATGCCGAAAAACCGCAAGTAGATATGATGATGCGCCGCCTGTTGCCGACCGTGCCGGAAAAGATACCGGCCGACGCTTCAGACGCGCTTGCTATCGCCATTTGCCACAGTTTTTTACAGGGGAGATAAAAATGTTGTGCCTGGTGGATCGACCTTTGCCTTATTATGATGTTCGTCGGCGGCCTGTGGCTTTGATTGTCCTGCATTCTATGTCTTTTCATACGTTGCAGGAAAGTTGGAACGCATTTGATGCCGATAAGGTCAGCAGCCATTATTTAATAGATAGAGACGGAACGGTGTATCGGCTGGTTGGCGAAGAAAAGCGCGCTTATCACGCAGGAATCTCCAATTGGCGTGGCATGGTCAGCGGGCTCAAACCCTCATTAAACGATTGTTCTATCGGTATAGAGTTTCAACGTTTGCCGCTGCCACACGCTCAAATCACACAAAAGCAGGTAAAAGCCGGCATTGAGTTGTGCGCACAGTTGATGCGTAAATATAAATTGAAAGCTCACCAGGTGGTCGGACATGCCGATGTTGCGCCTAATCGTAAGGACGATCCGGTCAATTTTCCCTGGAGAACCTTCGGAAAAGCAGGAATAGGGATCTGGACAGACAAAGCAGCCCCACGCGCTGTATTATCTAATAAGACGGCATCTGAATTGTTGGAAAGCATAGGATATCCGGTCCAATTCGGTATAGACGCGTCTCTGATAGCCTTCAAGCGTCATTATATGCCCAATGCACGCCCAGACGCCTCTGTGATGCAAAAGGTGATGAACAGGCTGGCTTGTGTCCTTGAAGCGCATCAGAAAGTCGCCAAACGTTCCCGTCGAAAATAAATCGTCCTGACGCGCAGCTGAAGAGTGAAATATCCCAAAATGAATCAAAAGAGCGTTCTGACAGACGCCTGCAAATAAACAGGTTAAAAAATCTATCCACAGAGTTATCCACAGGCGAGTGTAAGTGTTTGATAAACAATAATAATCTGTCCTTATCGTCTCACATAATTGTCGTATAATTTATATTATGTATAATTTAAGATGGACGCAAAAGCAAAACCTATGATTTCCTTTGTTTTTCAATTAGTTATCATATGTCGATTTTGTCGCAAAAACATCGAATTTGGACCCATATAGACACTGACTGTCGGGTTTCGATATCTTTCACCATCCCCATATTTAAGGCACAATAATTTTCGGGCACAGATACCCGGCAAAAAGCGCTCAATACTCCTCCAAGAGAGATATTGACAACTATTTTGAAAAGATGTAGCCTATAAACAGTTCCATTTATTTAGGAGACAACAATGACAAACGAAAATCTTAAGCTATTCTGTCTGATTTTACTGACAGTTCTCTTCTTTCCCTTATCTCTGCTGGTTTGGCTGATTTATTGGTTGATGAAGAAGAAATAAAGCACAAAAGCCTCAAACCAAGCCTTTATTCATACAAATCACCCCAAGTTTGGGACATGCGCGCTTGCATGTCAATATCTATCTAAAAAAAGAGCCTCAAAAGAGGCTCTTTAAATCGTCAAACAGCCGCGTTTAACCGGCCCGAACAGCGTTGAGCACCTGTTCTACGCGAAAACTGGGCGCTGCCTCGATAATCGGCTTGGTATTCACCTCGTATTTCGCTAAAGTCCGCCGAAAATACGTCAGCACGAACAAGCGCGTCGCCGACGACAGCCCTGCCATACCTTTGGCCGTATCTATCAACGAACACAGCTTATACAACGAGATATTCTCCCGCCGGCAGATATCCGACAGCGCTGTCCAGGTTTCTTTGTCCAGGCGCATACTGGTCCTACGACCATTCACAACGACATTTTTACATAACAACATTGTTTTCCCTCTCTTATGTGTTAATAATATAT
>JAGDDD010000023.1 GCA_017958225.1 Alphaproteobacteria bacterium | reverse complement strand
GATGACTTGGATAAACTATTGGAAATCGGGCGCGCCATGAAAAACGCAGCACTGTGCGGATTGGGACAAACAGCCCCCAACCCCGTGTTATCGACCTTAAAGTTCTTTAAGCCTGAATATGAAGCCTTACTCAAGAAAGAAACAACTCAACACAAAAAGGGTAAAAAATGATAAACCTTAAAATAGACGGTATGAAGGTGCGTGTCCCCAAGGGCACCAGTATTTTAGACGCGGCGAAAAGCGTTCAAGTCAAGATCCCTA
Organism: Alphaproteobacteria bacterium; assembly: GCA_017958225.1. Classification (GTDB taxonomy): domain Bacteria; phylum Pseudomonadota; class Alphaproteobacteria; order CAAHEQ01; family UBA3637; genus RGIG10359. The sequence goes on along the minus strand of JAGDDD010000023.1, from coordinate 11,131 downwards.
CCCTGTGCTATCATCCTGACTTAAAACCGACAGGCGCTTGCGGTATTTGCATTGTCAAGGTCAATGGGAAAATGTTAAGGTCCTGTTGCACACCCGTTGAAGAAGGTATGGACGTTATCACACGCGATCCTGATATTATTCAATCTCGTCGCACGGTGTTAAAATTGATTTTAAGCCGCCATGTCAATGAGTGTTTGACCTGTCAGAAAAATGGCTTGTGCGAATTGCAAACACTGGCCAGCAACTTTGGTATTCGTTCGGAAGATTTCCCGTGTATCACACCGTCTCCTGAGGCTTTGCCTAAAGATGACAGCACCAAGTGCATTGTGGTTGATCCCAGAAAATGTATCCAATGCGGTCGCTGTATAGAAGTCTGCCAAGATATTCAAAATGTCTATGCGCTGGCTATGCTCAATCGCAGTATCAACACGCGTATTGCGCCGGCCGGTAATGCGGTTTTGGCCGATTCCCCCTGTATTAAATGCGGTCAATGCACGGCTCATTGCCCGACGGGCGCTTTGGTTGAACGCGACAATGCTAAAGAGGTTTGGTCGGCTATTCAAAACCCGAAATTGCATGTGGTGGCACAGATTGCACCGGCTGTACGTGTGGCTGTCGGAGAGGCCTTTGGCTTGTCTTCGGGGACAGTCAGCACAGGCAAACTATATGCGGCTTTGCGTCGTATGGGCTTTGATGCTGTCTTTGATACCAACTTTGGCGCGGATATGACCATTATGGAAGAAGGCTCCGAATTCGTGGAACGCTTTGTCCATGGTAAAGGTGTGTTGCCGATGATTACAAGTTGCTGTCCGGCCTGGGTTGATTTCATGGAAAAGTTTTATGGTGATATGATCCCGCATTTCTCGTCTTGTAAGTCGCCTCATGCGATTGTCGGCGCTTTGACTAAGACCTATTATGCGAAGAAAAAGAAAATAGATCCGGCCGATATGCGTGTCATATCGATTATGCCTTGCACGGCCAAAAAGTTTGAAATTATTCGCTCTCAAGAAATGTTTGCCAGTGGCTATCAAGATGTTGATGTGTCACTGACAACGCGCGAATTGGTGCGTATGATTAAACAAGCCGGCATTGACTTTTTGAACTTGCCGGAAGAACAAGCCGATAGCCCGTTGGGCGAATACACCGGTGCCGGCACGATTTTCGGTTTCTCCGGCGGTGTGATGGAGGCTGCTTTGCGCACTGTCCATTTCCTGATGACAAAGAAGGAAATGCCCAAAAACGCATTGGAAATCAAGCCGATTTTGGATATGAATAAGGGCATTAAAGAAATGACCTTACACTTGGCCGGCAAAGAAATTCGTGTAGCGGTGGCACATGGCACAAGCAATGTCGAAGCGGTCATGAAGAAAGTTCAACAAGCCAAAGCCGAAGGCAAAGAGCCCCCTTATCACTTTATCGAGGTTATGGCCTGCACAGGCGGTTGCGTCGGTGGTGGCGGTCAGCCTTTGGGTGTGACGGACGCTATCCGCAAGAAACGTATGGCCGGTTTGATGAAAGATGACCGCGCGTCCAAATACCGCGTATCGCACAAGAATCCGGCTGTTCAAAAGATGTATAAAGATTTCTTGGGTCAGCCTTTGAGTAAAAAAGCCCATAAATTGTTACACACGTCTTATCAAGCCCGCCCGTTATACAAGCCATAACAATGATACGTCTGTTTGTTACTTGTGATTTAGCCCGTTCTGCGCCCGTAACTTTTACGGACAACCAGGCGCATTACCTGTTACATGTCATGCGGGTCAAAGCCGGCGAGCAAATTGCCCTTTTTAACGGAAAAGATGGTGAGTGGTTAGCCAAGATTACCGAGCCACACAAACACAGTATAAGCGCGACTTGCGTGTCGTTATCGCGGCCCCAAGAGCCGACATCGTGTGCGACTTTGTATTTTTCCCCCATAAAGAAAGAGCCTTTAGCCTTTTTAATACAGAAAGCTACCGAATTAGGGGTTGGGCAACTCTGTCCGGTGATTATGCAACGCACGGTGGCGCCTTTGCCTAAAGCCGAGAAAATGTATTTACAGGCGATTGAAGCGGCCGAGCAATCGGAAAGGCTGTCCGTTCCAACCATTTGTCCGCCCATTACTTTGAAGGAATTGCTTTCCGCTTGGCCCGAACACATCACTTTAACGTATCTGAACGAACGCGCGGAAACAGACCCGAAAACCTCTGTCAGTGATTCTTTACTGATTGGGCCGGAAGGCGGGTTTGCGCCCGAAGAGTTAGCCCTGCTTTCTTCCCTGCCCTTTGCACAAGGCTTACACTTAGGCAGAAGAATCTTGCGGGCCGAAACCGCCGCGTTGGTGGCTTTAACCTTATGGAATCAAACAAATCAGTGGAAAAAATAAATAATTGTTGCAATTTATAATTAAAGTCTTTACTATGGTTGTTGTGCATTTGAAAGGACCGCAAATATGAAATACGCTTTATACGCCTTTATGTTGCTTTTGTGCAGTTGTTCTCTGTTTGAGCCGGAACAACCTAAAGATCCAAATCTTTTGACTTTTGACCAAGCTTGCTCGCTGTATCAGCTCCGGCAGAAAGATCGACTGGCGACAAGAGTGCAAGACTTGTTTGATGCGGCACGCGGGGACAACTTATTGTTTTGTGATGCGGATCCTAGCACACAAAAATGCGTAGCCCCTGCCATGCGTATGAACGCTAAAGTAGGTGCAACCGACACACTGATTGAAATGCCCAAGGCCAAGTTGTTGGCAGTGGATAAAAAAGTGGCCGGAGATTCCCTGTTCTTTGATTACTATTTCAATGTCAATCACACTTACCCGGTCTGCCGAGCGGCCAAATCTTCCATCAATTTTGCAGATTGCGAAAATGCGATTTGGTATACACAGCCTTTCCAGTGTGACTTTGCGAACACCGGTAAAACCAATGTTACCATCACTTACCGCATTGTCTATATCAACTTTATTCAAAAGAAAATCGGCGCTTACTATGACATCAATGTATCTGGTATCTCACAAGGCAGTCGTACCGGCTATACTTTGATTCAATTCCCCAAAGATCCGATTAAACGCGATTTCGATGCGGATGATCTTGACGAAATACAATTTACCGTAGATGATAACGGGCAATTGGTGTCTTATACGATGCCTATTTCCATGTAAGTTGCACAGAGGCTTCATATGTTTCAAATAACGCGCTTGCCATCCGGTTTGCATGTATGCACGGATACCATGCATGATGTAGAAACGGTTACCTTAGGTATTTGGGTGGGCATCGGCTCTCATTATGAACAAGCGGACGAAAATGGCATTTCTCACTTTTTGGAGCATATGGTTTTCAAGGGAACACAAAAGCGTTCTGCTCTGCAGATATCTCAAGAAATTGAAAATGTCGGCGGTATTCTGAACGCCTATACATCCACAACCGTCACCGCTTTCCACGCGAAAGTCTTATACAAAGATGTGGCTTTGGCGATGGATGTGTTGTCCGATATGGTCCAAAATGCGGTTATGGACCCTAAGGAATTGGACAAAGAACGCAATGTCGTTTTACAAGAGATTTTGCGGGAAAATGATACGCCGGACGATGTCGTCTTTAATTATTTTCATGAGGCCGCTTATCCGCAACAATCGGCCGGACGCTCGATTTTAGGCACACAAGAAACTTTGATGTCCCTGGGCTCGCAAGATTTGCTCAACTATCTGCACAATGAGTATATTCCTTCGCGCATTGTTGTGTCGGCCGCCGGCAAGATTGAGCATGAAGAATTGTTGCGCCTGGTCAATCTATATTTAACCCAGCTCAAAAATACGCCCAAGCACACCCTGCCCGCTGCGGTTTATCAAGGCGGCGATTACCGGAGAACAAAACCGACGGATCAAGTCAATTTAATTGTCGGCTTTCAAGGTGTGCCTGTCCAACACGCTTTAAGCCCGGCACAGCAGGTCCTTTCCACCCTGTTCGGTGGCTCTATGAGCTCGCCCTTGTTCCAAGAAATACGCGAAAAGCGCGGCCTGATATATTCTGTGTTTAGCTTCAAAGAGGATGCAACCGGCCTGTTTGGTATTTATGCCGGCACCGGTCCGACGCAGGTTAAGGAGCTTTTGCCTGTGGTGTGCGACCTGACAAAACACTTACCCGAAACAGTTAAACAAAAAGACATAGATAACGCAAAAACGCAAATTAAAGCCCATATTTTAATGAGTATGGAAGATACCGCTGTCCGCGCGACAGCTCCGGCGGTGCAACAAATTGCCCTGGGTCATCCCTTGTCGTTGGAAGAAAGAATCCAACGCATAGACAATGTCACTATGGAATCGGTGCAGGAAGTGCTTTCTATTATCTTACACAGCAAGCCGACGTTGGCTGCGCATGGCCCGATTGACGCGCTCATGCCCTATGACGCCTTGTGCCAGGCTTTATCATAAGAAAGTATAAGGATCTATATCTGTTTTAATGCTGACGGACGCGGGACATTTAATCTGTGACAACCACATTTTAATCACAGCCTGAATATCCACCTTAAGTTGCGTTTTAATTAAAAAGCGCCAACGATATTTACCGCGCAGCACATACAAAGGCGCTTGCACAGCCCCTAAGATTTCCACACCTTTAAACAAAGGAATAGCATGCTGAAGCGCCAAAGCCACTTCTTTTGTTTTTTTCTCGTTTTTCCCACTGACAACCAACGCAGCTAATCGCCCAAAAGGTGGCATAGCCAAGGCTTTTCTGGAGTCGATTTCGGCTGTTAAAAATGCTGCCCTATCGCCTTGCTGCATCGCCTGTATCACGAGATTGTCCGGCTTATAGGTTTGAATAAAAGCCCGGCCCGATTTATGCATACGACCGGCACGACCCGATACTTGCTGCAACAGTTGGAAACTACGTTCGGAAGCGCGTAAATCTCCACCCTGTAACGAAAAATCTGCGTCCAAAATCCCCACTAAAGTTAAATCTTTAAAGTGGTGGCCTTTAGCCAGCATTTGTGTGCCGATTAAAACATCTATTTCTTGATTTTCCAAAGCGGTCAAAATGCGTTGAAAGTGCGATGGAGACGACATGGTATCGCTGGTAACCACCTCTATCCGAGCCGTCGGAAACAAGGTTTTTACCTCTTCCGCGATTTTCTCCACACCGGCACCGCAGGCAATCAGGCTGTTTTCCGTATGACACGACGGACACACAGTATCGATATTGCGCATATAGCCGCATTGGTGGCAAATCAGCTTCTTTTGCGCCTTATGCTCCGTCAAAAAGACCGAACAATGCGGACATTTAATCTTTTCCCCGCAAGCCGTGCAAAGCCGAATCGGCGCATAACCTCGCCTGTTTAAAAATAACAGTGTCTGATTGTGCTGGGCTAAATTATCCGCCATAGCCTGTTGTAAAGGCAGCGAGATCATCCCCTTGCCTTTGACCTCTTTTTGCCGCATATCCACAATTTCAATTTTAGGCATTTGCACATCATAGAACCTGTGCTTTAACTCTACCGATTGAAAGTGTTTGCGGTCTATATTGACATACGTTTCCAATGAAGGCGTGGCCGAGGCCAAAATAATCGGGCAATTTTCCTTTTTCGCCCGCACAATCGCCATATCGCGCGCCTGATAAATCACACCGTCTTCCTGCTTATAAGACGGATCGTGCTCTTCATCCACAACGATAAGACCGAGTTTTTGAAAAGGTAAAAAGAGAGCCGAGCGCGCACCGACCACAACACGCACCTGCCCTTTATCTATTGCCTTCCATGTATCTCGGCGCATTTTAGGCGTTAAATCAGAATGCCAACAGGCCGGCAAAACGCCGAATCTTTTTTCAAACCGCGCCAACCATTGTTGAGTCAATGTGATTTCCGGCAATAAAATCAACACCTGTTTGCCTTGCGCCAAAGCATGCGCTATCGCTTCAAAATATACCTCTGTTTTGCCCGAGCCCGTTACACCGTCAAGCACAGTGACACCAAACTCATTTTGGCTTTTCAGTGCTTTGATCGCTTTTTTTTGCTCATCCGAGAAGGTCAAGGCGGTATGATCCAATTTAGGCTCATCAAAAGTCACAGGTTGCCTTGATTGCACGGATAAATCGGGCACCAGAAGCATCTTTAAGACCAGCCCCGGCTCCGTCATGGTATATTGCGCCACCCACTCGATAAACTCACAGGTTTGCTTGGTTAAAGGTGGCAAGTCCACGACATTGTCTATTTGTTTGATTTTCTGTTCGGGGAAGGAATCGTCCGGCGTGCCATGCCACACAACGCCGACCAACTTTTGCCGACCAAACGGGACCTGCACCAATGTGCCCACAGGTAAAAAGACCGGACTGAAGTACGTGCAACAGGCAAACGGGGTTGGCAACAGAACAGATACTTTTTGCATTTTTTTTGTTTTCTTTCTATAATATGACTATGCTAACGGAAAATCAATTACACTTCAAGGATTTTGATACACTCGTTGATTCTGTGGTGTTACAGGATATTCACGCCTGGGCAGATTGGCTGAACATTGAACGACGCTTGTCGGCTTACACTTCCTTGAATTATTTACTGGATTTAAGAGCGTTTTGTGCCTTTCTGCGGCGCGAAAAAGATAAAAAAGTAACGCGCAGTATCTTGGAAAAATGCGCTGTCGCTGATTTTCGAGCCTTTTTAGTCGAGCAAAGCGCAAAGCAGTTGTCACGTGCTACATTAGCCCGACAAATGTCCGCCCTGCGCACCTTCTTTCGTTTCCTGTTGCGCACACATGTTCTGGAAAACACAGCTATCAAAGCGATTCGCACTCCTAAAAAGCCCCGCACCTTACCTAAACCCTTGCAAGAAGATGATGCGCTGAACTTGCTCCATGAAGCCATTAAAGCGCAAAAGGAGCACTGGCAAGGTATGCGCGACGCGGCTTTGCTGACCTTGTTATATGGTTGCGGCCTGCGTATTTCCGAGGCTTTAGCCTTAAATGTCGGCCAGATTGGCGAAAAAACAGAGGCTTTAGTCATTACCGGAAAGGGCAACAAGCAACGCATTGTGCCTTTGTTACCTATCGTCCGTTCTACTTTATTGCGCGCGATAAAAGAACATCCCTGCCCGACCACAGAGGCGCCTTTGTTCGTTGGCGCACGCGGAGAGCGCTTAAATCCGGGCGTTGTGCAAAGGCAAATTCGTCGTTTGCGTGCCGAGTTAGGCTTGCCCGATACGGTTACTCCTCACGCTTTAAGGCATAGTTTTGCCACACACCTGCTGTCAGCTGGCACAGATTTACGCAGTGTTCAGGAACTTTTGGGCCATGCGTCTTTATCCGCCACACAGCGTTATACCGAGGTGGATCAGGCCCAACTGGAAAGAGTTTATGAGAAAGCGCATCCGCGTGCGCATCTTAAATCATAGATTTTAACGCGTGCCACGTTTAAAGATAAAGAACAAATCGTCACAACCGGTGCATCTGGCCATGTCATTAGCCATCATATTCTGATCGTCGTTTGTGCCATACAAACAGACCAATGTCTTAGGCTTTTCCAAACGCACTTGCGCAATCAGGCGTTGGACCAGTTTCTTGTCGGCATTATAAATCCTAATGCCCAACCAATGATTTTCGTCAATAACAGTGCCACACTTTGTCGTTTTCTTATAAGGCACCACTTGCCAATTCACACCATGAGCATTACTGTCAAAGCCGGCGATTGATGTATTACCCTTTTTGTTAGAACGCAACGCCGCTGTTCGGACAAGGACCTCTTTCCACACATTATCGGCAGCGCGTCTCTTTAAAACAGAATCCAAACCTTGATAGGCCGCAAAACTGATTAAAGCCATGATAGACAACACCGCCAACATTTCTATAAATGAGCGTCCTTTTTGCGTTTTCATGCGTTCCTCCTTTATCTTTTGGATAGCGTTTTTTGTATTTCGGGCAATAATTGTAAGTTACTGGCAATCAATTCTTCGTTGCCCAACAAGGCTTTCAAATCTGTCTTACCCGACAAGGTGCAAACCTGCCCGCCCGCTTCTCTAACCAATAACAAGCCGGCCGCCAGATCCCAAATCTCCAACCCCTTGTGTAACGTGATATCCAGTTGGCCGGTAGCCAGTTGAGCAAAGGTCAAACTTTCACAGCCATTGTAAAGCACAGATTTTACTTTGGCTTTACCCAACAGGTCCAATTGTTCTTTGTCCGGCTTGACCGACAACAAAACTTGCAACAAGCGATTGCGCTCACCAATACGCAAGCGTTGGTTAGCGTTGGGCGTCATCACAAAGGCCCCGTTGCCTTTTTGTGCAAAATACACATCCGAAGAGACAGGATGATAAATCACAGAGGTGATAATTTCCTTATTTTCCTGCAAGGCTAAGGCCACAACAAAGTCCGAGCGCGCATGGGCAAAATTGTCCATACCGTCAATGGCATTGACAATCCAGGTATATTGCGATCCGTTTTTGGCCGCTTTCTTACCGCTCAATTTTGAAACAATGGCATAATCCGGACGCGCTGTGCTCAAAGCCTCAATCAAAGCCTTTTCCACATGAGCCTGCGTATCCGCCAAAAAGCGTTCAGGCGCTTCACGCACACCCTGCAACTGCCCGACTTCCGCAAAATCACGAGATAAGCCAAGCGTTGCCTTCTTCACCGCCTTGATCATCACATTGAGAATCGGCGACAAAGAGGACAGTCTTTGCTGTTCCTTTTGTTCTAAACGACCTAAGGCTTCACGTTTGCGCAAAGCAGCGGCAGGATTATAAGCAACCATTATTTTGCTCTTTCCACATACGAGTTATCACTGGTGGCCACAACAATCTTTTCTCCGGCGCTAATAAAGGGCGGCACCATGGTCTTGATACCATTTTCCAAAACAGCCGGCTTATAAGAGGTTGTTGCGGTTTGATTTTTGATAGAAGGTTCTGTCTCCGTTACCGTCAAGACGACATGCGGCGGCAAAGTCACAGAAATGGGTTTGCCTTCAATAAAGCCGATAATGACTGCCATATTATCTTGCAAATACAACGCCGATTCGCCCATCATTTCTTTGGGGATTTCGAATTGGTCATAGTTTTCCGTGTTCATGAAAATCAAGTTATTGCCTTCTTGATACAGGTATTGGCAATCGACTTCTTCGTTCATCAATTTTTCAACAGTGTCCGCCGTTCTCCAACGTTCCTGTGTCTTGATTCCCGTAGCAACATCACGCATTTCCACCTGAATAAAGGCACCGCCCTTACCCGGTTGAATCAGGTTGATTTTAGATACAGCCCATTGTTTGTTATTGTGCTCAATAACCCAACCCGGACGAATTTGATTTGCTTGTGCTTTCATAATCTGCTATCCTTTCTTTTATAGTTTATGTGTTTGCACTGTATCACAGTCAGAACAACTTTGCAAGCAGAAAGGCACATGATGACAGAAAAAAAATGGTGGCAACCTGAAATATATGCACAAAAGCGCGCCATATTGGCTAAAAGAGAGCGTATTATCCGCACGATTCGGACTTTTTTCGAGCGGCGCGGTTTTTCACAGGTGCAGACGCCTGTGTTGCAGGTCTGTCCGGGCATGGAAGTGCATATCAAAACCTTTGAAACGCAACTGTTACCGCCCTTTGAGGCTAAAGGACAGCCGCGCTATCTGCACACCTCACCCGAGTTGACCATGAAAAAGTTGCTGGTGGCGGGAGAAGAAAAAATCTTTCAACTTTGCCCGACTTTCCGTAATGCTGAGGAAGGCGAAACGCACTTTCCTGAATTCACTATGCTTGAGTGGTATCGAATCGGCGCTACTTATACAAAGATGATGCAAGATACCATTGATTTGGTCCGCGCCTGTGCCAAAGCGGTCGGATGCGACACGGCCACCTATAACGGCAAGCGCAATCCACTGTTTAAGCGTTGGGAAAAATTGACGGTTGCGCAGGCTTTTCAAAAATATGCACATATTGATTTATGGCGCACCTTGCCGGACCAGCCGACGTTGGAGCCCGACCCCACAGCTTTACGAAAAGAGGCGGAAAAGCAAGGCATTCAGTGCAGCGTCTCTGATCGTTTTGAAGATATCTTTTTCCGCATTATGTTTGCTAAAGTCGAGCCACATTTGGGCGAGAAAGTACCGACCATTTTATATGATTATCCGACGTGTCTGGGGGCTTTGGCGCGCAAATCGCCGAAAAATCCTTTGGTGTGTGAAAGGTTTGAGGCCTATGTGTGCGGCCTTGAACTCTGTAACGCTTTTTCCGAACTGACGGATGCGAAAGAACAGGCACAACGTTTCCGCTATGATCAGCAAATGCAAAAGAAACTTTATGGCACATGCGTTCCCATAGATACCGATTTCTTACAGGCTTTGGAACAAGGTATGCCGGCCTGTGCCGGTAATGCGGTCGGCGTGGATCGTCTGGTCATGTTGCTGACCGGACAAAGCGATATTCACGACGTCCTTTGGGTGCCGAGGTTGTAAAAAAAAAGCCCTGCATGTGCAGGGCTTTTGCTTTATTCTATTACCTTTGGACCCTTCGGATCTTGCTGTTTGCGATAATGCGGACATACAAGACACGGGCCCGTCGGCTGTTGATTTTTCTCCATCGCCGGCTTGCCTTGATAGCAGGCAATCTCTTCCGGATATATGCCGGGGACACTATGCGGTTGCTTTGAAAGCAGTGCGATGGATTCATTGTTTTTCGGATTCGATTTAGTCGGATCTACTGCTTCCAAACCGTCTTTATAGAACGTATAGTTGTACAACTGATTGCCATAATAGACAAGGCAATAACCATGTTTTCTTTCCCACCCATCCTTCACATAGACTGTGGTTACATCTTCCCAGTCCATAGGAATCAGACTGAGTTCATCTTCATCAGTAACGACTCGTTCGAACTCGACAACGGTTATACGCCAATCTTCTTTTGGCACAGCATTGCCCAACTGATCATACAGAGCTATAACTCCGCCATCTTGTTTCTGATACCACAAATTACCATTTGCATAATAATGGTTTTCTACATCATCCGCCATTGCGACTTGTCCATTCGGGTAATAGGCTTTTTCGGGCATTCCCAGAGCGATTTCGCGCATAAGTTGGCCATTTTCGTAGTATTCCTTGCACAAGCCATCTTCTTTGCCATCTTTATACATGTACTCACTTTTAACTTGGCCATTTTCATAATATTCTTTGCACAGTCCATCT
>JAGDDD010000022.1 GCA_017958225.1 Alphaproteobacteria bacterium | reverse complement strand
GCAAACCCGATGTATAAGGCACCACATTAAAATTTTCGATTTTAGCCTGTAACAAGGCTGAATCATAGCAAAAAGTTTCAAACGGTTGTGGCGGAATACCGTATTCGGCTAAGCCTGCGCCGCCGGTATGAAAAGCCAATGTGGGATAACGTGTTCCTGTGAGCATAATATTTTCTCCTTTCTGATAAAAAATGTCTCCGCGAGAAGATGTGGCACGCGCTTTTTTAAAACGCAATGTGGCGGAAAGTTTAGGTTGCAACGCCGCTTTTTTCGCCTTACATGGCCAAAGGAATAACTTAAAAAAGGAGATATCCATGAAAAAAATACTTTTAATGACAACCGCGGCTGTGCTGGCTTTGGCGCCCTGCGTGCGTGCAGAAACCGTGTCCGGCAAAGTGACCGCTGTTACCCCTTCTTCCGTAACCATTACCTTGGACAACGGAGAAAAAGTGACGCTGGGTTTGAGTGAAAATACAACCTATCGGTCCAAAAAATATCATCATAAACACAAAGTCAAAAGAGGCGGGCAAGACAGTGCCGGTTCTTGGCATTATCAGCCGATGTTTGAGGAAGACGACTATGTAGAAGTCATCTATTCCAAAACGGGTGAGCCGGTAGCCGCTGCTGCTGAATCTGTCGTGGTTTATGAAGATTAAACCCTAACCGATACAATGAGTACTCCGTCCCTCTGTCCGCCACGGGCAGGGGGATTTTTTATGGGTAAAGTTTATAGCAAAAAACGCAAATAGTTCTTGACTTTCTGTGTAAAACGGGCTAAACCATTTAGCACAAGTTTTATTTTTTTTCGAAGGAGTTGCTTATGCAAAAGTATAGGACGCATTTGTGTGGCGAATTACGCGCACAAAACGCAGGAGAAGAAGTGACATTGGCCGGATGGGTGCATCGCAAGCGTGACCATGGTAATTTGTTGTTTGTGGATCTGCGCGATAATTACGGTATGACACAGTGCGTTGTGGCCGCGGAAAGTCCTTGCTTTGACCTGTTGGAAAAAGTGCGTCCGGAATCGGTTGTTCAAATCACCGGTAAAGTTGTTTTGCGTGACGCCTCGACCGTCAATCCCAAGATGCCGACGGGCGAAATCGAAGTGGCAGCGGCTCAAGCGCAAGTGTTGTCTGAAGCGGCTTTGTTGCCTTTCCAGGTGGTGGCCGATACCGACGAATTGTCCGAAGAACAGCGCCTGACTTATCGTTTCTTGGACCTGCGCCGCGACAAGCCGCACGCCAATATTTTGTTGCGCAACAAGATGGTGAAGTTTGTGCGCGATCGGATGTGGGAGTATGGTTTTTCCGAGTTCCAAACACCGATTTTGACCTCATCCAGTCCGGAAGGTGCGCGTGACTTTTTGGTGCCCAGTCGTTTGCATAAAGGGCAGTTTTATGCCTTGCCGCAATCTCCGCAACAATTCAAACAATTGTTGATGGTGTCCGGCTTTGATCGTTATTTCCAAGTGTCACCGTGTTTTAGAGATGAGGATGCCCGTGCCGATCGTTCACCCGGTGAGTTTTATCAAATCGACTTTGAAATGTCTTTTGTCCATCAGGAAGATATTTTGAAAGTCGGCGAAGATTTGATGTGCAGCCTGTTTAAAGAGTTTGCGCCGCAAGCGAAAATCTCTGACGCGCCTTTTGAACATATTCCATTTGAACAAGCGTTTGTCACTTACGGCACGGATAAGCCCGATTTGCGCAACCCGGTGCGCATTGTTGATGTGTCCGAAATCTTCCGCGATTCCGGCTTTGGTCTGTTTGCCTCTCAAGTGGCTCAAGGTGGCTTTGTGCGTGCGATTAAAACACCTCAAACAGCCGGTAAGCCACGTAGTTGGTTTGATAAAATGAACGCCTTTGCGGTGGAAGCCGAAATGGGCGGTTTGGGCTATATCACTTTGGCCGAAGAAGGCAACAAGGGGCCGATTGCCAAGAATCTGGACCCACAACGCATTGCCGATTTGATTGAAAAAATGCAAGCCAAAGTGGGTGACAGCATTTTCTTCATCTGCGGTAAAGGTATGAAAACAGCGAAGTTCGCCGGACAAGTGCGCACGTTGTTGGGCAAAGAATTAGACCTGATTGAAAAAGACGCTTATCGTTTCTGTTGGATTACAGATTTCCCGTTCTATGAGGCCAACGAAGTGACCGGTGCGCCGGAGTTTTCACACAACCCGTTCTCTATGCCGCAGGGCGAATTGGACGCTTTGTTGAATAAAAATCCGTTGGAAATCAAGGCCTATCAGTTTGATATGGTCTGCAACGGGTATGAGATTTTGTCCGGTGCTATTCGTAACCATCGGCCGGAAGTTATGTATAAAGCCTTTGAAATTGCGGGCTATGGTCCGGAAGTGGTGGAGCAAAAATTCGCCGGTATGCTCAACGCCTTTAAGTATGGCGCTCCGCCTCACGGTGGCGCGGCGTTTGGCTTTGACCGCTTGGTGATGTTGATTGCGCACGAAGAATATATTCGTGAAGTCATTGCGTTCCCGCTCAATCAGCAAGGTCAAGACTTGTTGATGCAAGCCCCCAGCGAAGTGTCCGAATTGCAATTGCGCGAAGCCCACATCAAAGTTCGGTAAGGAGATCTGTTATGGCCTATAAAGAAAAGCGGTCTTTTGATGACAAATATCAACCGGCAGATATAGAAGCGCGGTGCCAGGCTTTTTGGGATGAGCAAAAAGTTTATGCCTACAATCCCGACGCGCCGGCCGAGGCGACCTATTCGGTTGATACGCCGCCACCCACCGTGTCCGGTTCTTTGCACATCGGGCATATTATGGGCTATACACAAGCGGATGTAAAAATCCGTTATCAGCGCATGTGTGGCAAGTCTGTCTTTAACCCGATTGGTTGGGATGACAACGGTTTGCCGACGGAAAGACGCGTGCAAAATTATTACAATATTGCTTGTAACCCGCATGTGCCTTATGACAAAAACTTTGTGCCGGTCCATGTGGAAAACAACAAAGAGCCGCGCAAAGAAGTGTCGCGTCAAAACTTTATCGAAGCCTGCCACATGCTGACAAAAGAAGACGAAAAAGTCTTTGAAAATATGTTCAGACGCATGGGCTTTTCGTTGGATTGGGATATTCAATATACGACGATTGGCAAAGATTCTATTCGCATTTCGCAAGCGTCCTTTTTAGACCTGGTCAAAAAAGGCATGGTCAGTTCCGTGGAAGCGCCGACCATGTGGGATGTCGATTTTCAATCGGCGATTGCGCAAGCGGAAATTGAAGACAGAGAAGTGGATGGTTTCTTTCATGATTTGCGCTTTAATATTCAGGGCGAGCCGGACAAGTTTTTGACAATTGCGACAACGCGTCCGGAGTTTTTGCCGGCGTGTATCGCGGTCGTGGCGCATCCGGATGATGAGCGCTATCAGCCTTATTTCGGCAAAACGGCCATTGTGCCGTTGTTCAATATCCCTGTGCCTATTTTGGCGTCAGAGCATGCCGAAAAAGACAAGGGAACAGGTATCTTGATGGTCTGCACTTTCGGTGATGCGGCCGACGTGGCCTGGTGGAAACAATCGCATTTGCCCGTCAAACAGATTATCGGGCGCGACGGTCGTTTGATGCCTATCGTTTATGGCGAAGGTGCATTTGTGTCTTTGGATGTGCCTAAAGCGCGTGCCTGCTACGATCAAATTGCCGGCCTGCCGGTGAAAAAAGCTCGCGCCAAGTTGGTGGAGATGTTGCAAGAAAGCGGCGATTTGTTATCGCAACCGCGCCCCATCAAACACATGGTCAAGTTTTATGAAAAAGGCTCTCAACCGTTGGAGTTTGTGTCCTCGCGTCAGTGGTTCGTGGATATCTTGAGCCATAAACAAAAATGGATTGAGCGCGGACAGGAGATTCAGTGGTTCCCGCCGTATATGCGTTCGCGCTATGAAGCGTGGGTCAATGGTTTGAATCAAAACTGGTGTATTTCCCGCCAAAGATTTTTCGGTGTGCCGTTTCCGGTGTGGTATCCGTTGGATGCGCAAGGTAATCCCAACTATGATGCGCCTATTTTTGCAGATGAGGCGCGTCTGCCGGTGGATCCGACAGTGGATACACCTACGGGTTATACAGAATCTCAACGCGGTCAGCCTAACGGTTTTGTGGGCGATACCGATATTATGGACACCTGGGCGACCTCGTCCGTCACCCCGCAAATTGCGATGGCGGCCGCGCCGAAAGGCAGTCATTTGTCCATGCCGTTTGATATGCGTTACATGGGTCATGACATTATTCGCACATGGGCCTTTTATACCATTATGAAAGCCGATGCCAATGCGGGGACCATCCCTTGGAAACAAGCGCATGTCAATGGCTTTGTGCTCGATCCGGATCGCAAGAAAATGAGCAAATCCAAAGGCAATGTGATTACGCCGATCGCTTTGGTGGAAACTTATTCTGCCGACGGTGTGCGCTATTGGGCAGCGCGCAACAAATTGGGTATAGACACCTTGTTTGAAGAAACCGTTATGGGACAGGGCAAAAAACTGGTGATGAAAATGTATAACGCCAGCAAGTTTGTGATGAATATTGTGTCGGCGTCGCCTTTGGCTCAACAGGCCGATTACGTGCCCTATATCAAAGAGCCTTTGGATAAAGCCTGGGCGTGTAAATTGGCGCAAACATTAGCCGGTGCCACCGTGGCTTTCCAAAACAGTGATTATGCGGCGGCTTTGGAAGCGGTGGAAATGCGGTTTTGGGATTTCTGCGACAATTATTTGGAAATTGTCAAAGCGCGCGCTTATGCCGGCGATACTTCGGCGGTGGCCTCTTTGATGCTGACCATAGATTTGTTTGCGAAACTGTTTGCTCCGTTCTGTCCGTTTATTGCTGAAGAAGTGTATCAGGCGCGTTGCTGGGCGAACGCCACAGATTCTGTGCATGCGCAGCGTTGGCCTCAAGTGGAAGAGTGGGCGTCTGTGATAAGCGAAAATGCTGATTTGTATGATGCCTTGACACCGGTTGTGGCCGAGATTCGCAAAACAAAAACGATGGCGAATACCTCGCAAAAAACACCGGTAAAAAATGTGCGTATTTTAGCGCCGGCCAAGCAAATTGAATTATTGAAACAGGCCGAACAAGACCTGGTCAATGTGGGCTCTTTGCTGCCGGGTGCTTTACATTACGAGGAAGCCGACACCATTATGGCGGATCAGGTGGAACTGGAATTGCCGAAAAAGGAGTAAATGATGGACGATTGCGTTTTTTGTAAAATTGTGCGTAAAGAATTGCCGGCCTATGTCGTGTATGAAGATGACGCGACGATGTGCATTATTCCGTTGGATATGGAAGTGTTGGGGCATCTGTTGGTTATTCCTAAACAGCACAGCCATGACATTTTTTCCACCTCGCCGGAAACGTTGGCGGCTATTATGAAAACGGTCAAGAAAATGTCCGCGTTGGTAAAGGAAAAATTGGGTGCTACGGCCGTGAATATCGTCAATGCCAGTGGTAAGGACGCCGAACAAACCGTCTTTCATATTCACTTCCATGTCATCCCGCGCTACACAAACGACGGCGTGAAAGTGTGGCCCAAGTTCCCGCGTCCCGATGTAGATAAGCAAGAGTTGCTCAAACGCCTGACGGGCTGATAAAAACCCCTTGTCAAATAAAAGTTGTCTGCTATACTATGCGGTATAGGAGATATCGCATGCCCACATTTCCCGCCCCTGTGGCCGATTTTGTCGCGCAGAATAAATTATCCGGCGAAACGGATAAAAGTTTTTTTATGCGCGTGGTTTCTCGTCCTAAATTGTGTGAAGATTTCTTGAAAATTATTTTCCAAAATCCACGTGATAATCGTGCCGTGTTTAAAGCAGTGCGCGCGTTGTTCAAAACGTCGGCGGAAAAACTGCGTTTTTTGAATAAATATAACGAGGTGTATGGCAAATATTTCAGCAAGGTGTGGAAGAAAGCCAAGGCGCCGGAAGATGTGGTGAAATTGCGCCCTAATTTGACGCCATGGGCTTTGGAAGGCAAGTTTGGTGATTTCAGTTTAGGCACAGTGCCCAAAGAGTTCGGCTCAACCGCCGATTTTTATGCCTTTGTGCATGCCGTGCGCAATTCGTCGGCGATGAAAAACTATAAACAGATCAAGCGGTTAGAAGCGCATCCGAAGGAATTAAAAGCCACCTATGCGGCTTTTCGCAAAATAGATTTTGGCAGCATAGGGCAAAAGAAGAAGGCTTTAACCGAGGTTTTGTTGCAAAAATGCGGGCGTCCTTTTAAGGTCACAATGGCCGGCCGCGTTTTTCAAGTGCGCTTTTTGTGTAATCCTTTTTCGCATAAGGCGGTCTTTTCCGTGGCTACGACAGAAGGTAAAAAATACATTTTAAAAATGTTACCTTATAACTTTGTCAAAGTGACCAGCGACCGTGTGCGCAAAGAGCATGAAAATATGGCATTGCGCGGCGATTCAACCTATGCCGACGCTTTGTTGGAGTTTTATTTAAAACTCAATCAGTGCCCGCATGCGCCCTTGATTTGTTTTTATAATTTCAAGCAAGAAGTCGCGTTGTATGAGGTGGCAAAAAGCACGCCTTGTGTTTTGAAAAATAAAAAAGCGGATGTGCGTGCGATGTATGACTTTAATGTCAAGCGCGTGGCGGATGCCAATGCATTAGGTGTTTATATCAATGATGTGGTGGCCGATAACTTTGTGCAGACCGCGCGCGGTGTGAAAATTATTGATATCGGACACGCATCCTTTTATATGCCTCTGATGCCGGACGTGCCGGGTCTGACCTGTCATTTGGGTAACCTGTGCGGCAAAGATTTGTTCAGCCTGTTAGCGGAGTATGACTTGTTATGAAAGTGCCATCTAAACGCTATCCGCAAGATGCTTTGTATATCAAAAAATTAGCTCAAGGCGTAGGTTGCGCGGCAGATGATTTGTCAGCGGTGATGGGTCTTCAAGAACTGCAAGAGGTTTTGGGCACAGCAACCAAAGACGACTTTTTACATCCGACAAAACGTTTTATCAATTTGCACACGCACACAACAGCATCCGACGGGCATTTGCCACCGGAACAATATATCGACGCGGTTGTCGCTTACCAAAAAAAATATTTGCATGGTATGCCGGTCATTATCGCTTTGACGGATCACGACACACTGTCCGGCTTGCCTGTTGTATTGAAAACTTTAGCGCAGAAAAAGCCAAAAAATATACGCTTTGTTTTGGGCTGCGAATTGAGCACCATTTACAAACATCCGCAGGCTGTGCGTCCCATTGATTTTGAAGTGCTGGCCTATGGCGTCAATCCGTTTGATGAGGCTTTGACGGAGAGATTAAAAAAGCAATCTCAACGTCGTATTAAATATTTGAAAAAAGTGTTTGCCGCCTGGCAGCAAATGGGGCACACCACAACCGTGGAAGAGTTTGTGGCGGACAAGGCCAATGTGCGCAAAGGCTTGGGCTGTAATTTGCCCTATGCGCTTAATGCTTATGCGGCGGAAAATCATCTGCCGATAGACGCGCTGCCGGAAGAGATGTGGGTGCCGGTGGATACCTGGTGCCAATTGGGTGTGTTGTTGAGCGTGGCACATCCTTATCGTATTTCGCTAAACAAGGCGCTTTCGGAACAATATATGGCGCAAAATGCTTTGAAAAATCTCAATCCTTGGCTGGCGTTTTTGCGGGAAATGTTGGGCGATTTACATAAAAAAGGCGTGCAGGGTCTGGAAATATTTTATGGCGATTTGAAGGGCGAATTGGCTGAAGCCTTTAACGCGGTGATATCGGAACAGCCGGCACAAACAGACACGCAAAAATGGGTGCAAAACATCTTGTTCTGCGGAAAAGAAGAGGGGGTTATTCGCACGGGCGGTTACGATAATCATGCCGATTTTTTCGGTGCGCGTCGGGCCTATATTGCCGAAAAATCTTACGAAGAAGTGTTGCGACAATGGCAGCAGGCGCAGCCGCTTATTCGGGAAGGTTATGCGATTTTACATAAAAAAATGCACCTGGTGATGCCCGGTTCGTGTATGCCGGCGGGCAGTGCCGGTGAGAATTCGGGTATCGGCTCGCCTTATGGACAAGGGGCACAACGCCTGGCCGATTTCTTTGTGTTGGATAAAGTGATGGTTGGGCCGTTGGGCAAGACAAATGCGCAGGCCAAACACTCGCCCTATATGTCGTCCTTGCAGCCCAATCCGTTTTTAATTCCTCTGGAAAAATTGTATGAGCAAAGCCTGTTGAGTGAAAAGACTTTACAGAGCATATACGCGATTGAAAAAACGCCGACGCAGATAGATTTTGCACAGGTGGAACAGGCCTATGATAGGGTGTGGCAGGAAGTCAGCACGCGTATGTGTCGGCCTGTAGATGTGTGTGTGGCCTTGTGGGCCGATCAATGTGCGCAAAAAACGCCGTTGCCTTATGTGTCGGATATCCAGGCCAGCCTGCCTAATTTGGTCTATAACGAGCATCCGGAACTGTTCTTGCCTGGCTATTCGTTGGGCACGCCGGCTGACAGTTTTTCGCCACAGCCACGTTGCTGGCATATTCACGTGTGGCGTCCGGACCTTTTGACCGACGGTAACGGGCATTTAGGCGCTGCCGGTCAAGCCCTATATGATTTATGCTGTCAAGTGATGAAACAAGGGCGCGGCGGTGTGCGTGTGGATCACTTTATCGGCTGGGTCAATCCGTTTGTGATTGCGGACGACAATACGGAAGATGCCGGTCGCCTATATTCGTCGCCGGATTATCCTGTGTTGGGCTTTTATGCGAAACAAGATATCAAAGAGTTTGCCGATGTGACGCGCGATATTTTGATGACCGCGTCGGCTAAAATGGGCTGGACAGAGCAAGATTTATATATGGAAGATGTCGGCGCGCGCCCGCCTCAATTGGATCCGGTGATGGATATGTTCCATTTAGGGCGCTTGTTGCTCGGGCAGTTTGTCCAGCCGGAACAGCCGGATCACATGTATCAGGTCATGAACGCGCGCACACAAGATGTGGCCGCCATAGATACGCACGATTCGGCGTCTATTCAAGACTTTTTTGCCGCGCTGGATGATGAAAAACGCTTTGCGCACGCGCAGAATCTGTGTCGTTCCTTGCGCTTTGAATACAGGGATGATTTGAAGTCCACCGAGTCGTTGGTGCGCATGAAGTGGGGCGAATTGTTGGCCTGTCCGGCGGAAAGAATCCAGGCGTTCTTTACCAGTTTCTTGGGGCAGGCCGGTCGCTATAACGAGCCGGGAAACCCGCATAACAAGTGGGTGTTGCGTTGCCCGGCCGATTTTGATCAGCGCTATTTCAAACAACTGCGACAAGGGTGCTGTTATAACCCGTTTGATGCGATAGCGTTAGCGATTTACGCCCGCTCCGATGCCTTCTTTGCACAATACAGAGAGTTCGTGGATCGCTTGAGAAGCACAGAACAAGGGCTTTTCAACGCCATAGACGCGTGGCTTAAAAACCTTTAACCAACTTATCTAAGGCGACCAGGCGTTCCAACACTTTGGGCATATCCGCTAGAGGAATATTGTTTGGCCCGTCGCTGAACGCTTTGTCGGGGTTGTCGTGCGTTTCAATAAAGACCGCCGCAATACCCGTCGTAATCGCCGCATTGGCAAGCACAGGCGCAAATTCACGCTGACCACCGCTCGATGTGCCGTTGCCGCCGGGTTGCTGGACCGCGTGCGTCGCGTCAAAAACGACAGGATAGCCCGTCTGTTTCATAATCGGCAGACTGCGCATATCGACGACCAAGGTGTTATAGCCAAAACAGGTGCCACGCTCGGTGAGCAAAATACGCGTATTGCCGGTGCTTTCAATTTTCTCCACCACGCGAATCATATCCCAAGGCGCCAAGAATTGCCCTTTTTTCACATTGATGACTTTGCCTGTTTTGCCGGCCGCCAACAATAAGTCGGTTTGCCGACACAGAAAAGCCGGAATCTGCAGGACATCCACCACTTCGGCCGCTAACGGACATTGGAAGGGCTCATGCACATCGGTCAAAGTCAGACAACCGATTTGTTTTTTAATGTCAGAGAACACCTTCAGGCCGGCCTCTAACCCAAGCCCGCGCTTGCCGTTTAAACTGGTGCGATTGGCCTTGTCAAAAGACGCTTTGAACACAAACGGAATATTCAGTTGCGTTGTCAGTTCTTTCAAGCGTCCGGCCATAAACATCGCGTGCTCGGCGCTTTCCAACTGGCAAGGTCCGGCAATCAGCACAAACGGCTGATCGTTGTTAAAGGAAATCGGATCTAAAGAAACGGTTTTTTGCATAATGCCCTCCTTATCTGTGTATGTAGTTTAGCAGGATAAGACGGGCTTGTCAAATCGGCAGGAAAGGCATATAAAAAAAGCCACCTGTGCGGTGGCTTTTTTTTTAATTGGTGGAGGTAAGCGGGGTCGAACCGCTGACCTACGCAATGCCATTGCGTCGCTCTACCAACTGAGCTATACCCCCAACGGAATAAACACTAATATACACAAAAAAAATTTTTTGGCAAGTGTTTTTGTGAAAAAGTTTTCAAGTCGGCTCGTGCAAAAGCCCCATACGCTTGAAGGAAAAGAAATTATCCTGTGAGATAATAATGTGATCGTGCAAAATAATGCCGACATCATGACAAACGCGCACCAGGTTCTGCGTCATGCGAATATCTTCCTTCGACGGATTGGCATTGCCCGAGGGATGATTGTGTATCAAGATAATGCCTTGCGCGCCCAGGTCTATCGTGCGTTGTAAAATCTCTCTAGGATAAATCGGCGTAAAGTTGGTCGTGCCTTCCTGCAACACCTCGTCTTTAATCACACAGGCGCGCGCATTGAGAAACAGCGCATGCAACGATTCTATGCGGTCGCGCCCCATGCGGGCAAAATAATAGTCAATAATCTTGTCCCAACTGTCCAAGACTGAGCCGCGCATGACCTCGCGCTTTAAAATATGCAGATTCGCGTAACTGATGGCTTTGAGCAAGGCGGCGGTGTTTTCTTTCACACCCTTGACGTGTTGCAAGGCGTGCGGCGGGGCTGACAGCACCTGTCCTAACGAGCCGAATTCGGCAATCAGTTGCTTGGCTAAAAGTTTCACATCTTTGCGCGGAATCGCATAACCTAACAGGCACTCTAAAATCTCGTAATCGGCCAGGGTATCAAAAGGTTGAGAGGCAATGCGTTGGCGCAGACGCGCCCGATGTCCCGCAAGTAGATTCGATTGCGTCATGCGTCCTCCGGATAGGGCGGAAAGGTATAGCCCTTGGGCGATAAGGTGAAGATTTCCGGCCCGTTGGGCGTAATGCCGATGGTGTGCTCAAACTGCGCCGACAAGGATCTGTCCTTGGTAATGGCGGTCCATCCGTCCGATAAAATCTGCACTTCGGGCCCGCCGGTATTGACCATGGGCTCCACCGTGAAAATCATGCCTTCTTTAAGCATCATCCCTTCGCCGGGCTTGCCATAGTTTAAAATGTTGGGCAGCATATGAAAAGATTTGCCGACGCCGTGCCCGCAAAAATCTTCTACCACCGAAAAACGCTCATTATGCGCCACCGTTTCTATGGCGCGACCGATATCGCCGACCGTATTGCCAATCAGCGCTTTTTCTATGCCAGCCATCATGGAAAAATAAGCCGCCTCACACACGCGCTTGGCCTTGACCGAGGGCGTGCCGACGTAATACATGCGGGATGTATCGCCATACCAACCGTCTAAAATCGGCGTAATATCGATGTTGATAATATCGCCCGAATATAAAATCTTGTCGCCCGGAATCCCATGGCAGACAATGTGGTTGGCGGAAATACAACTGGCCTTGGGATAACCGTGATAATTCAAAGTGCCCGGAACAGCGCCATGATCGCGCATATACTCTTCCAACAGTTTGTCCAATTGACCGGTGGTGACGCCCGGCTTCACAAAGGGTGTAATATAGTCCAAAGTGGCAGCGGCCAAACGCCCTGCGGCGCGCATACCGTCAAACTGATCTAAACTGTAACAGGCGACATCTTGTTGTGTCATGGTAAAACTTCTCTTGTCTTTTATAGCCCGTTATGATACACTTTTTTTACATGTTTGACCAGACTTTTTTCAAAGGGGGATGCCTATGTCGCTGTTGCCAAAGATAAAATTACCGAAAATGAATAGGAATCAATGGATTTTTTTAGGTATTGTGCTGGGTGTGATTGCGTATTTTTTCCTGCAAAACTCACCCTTGACACATAAAATCCGGTAAAACCTCTTGACATTTATGTAAAAAAAACGCAAAATAGGGTCGTTTATACAAAAAGGCGTCGATTTTTCGGCGCTATAATAACAAAATGAAAGGTGAAAGTTATGGCTGTTCCAAAGAAGAAAACTTCGAAATCTCGTAAAAATATGAGACGTTCTCATCTCGCTTTGGGTAAAAACCCGATGACGGAATGCCCCAAATGTGGCGAAATGATGCGTCCGCACCATGTCTGCGCTTCCTGCGGGACCTACAAGAAACGCGAAGTGGTCAAGAAAGAAGCCGCGAAAAATGCCTAAACGTCTCGTCATTGCTGTGGATGCTATGGGCGGGGACTATGCTCCCGCAGCCGTGATAGAGGGCGTCAAGCGCGCTTATGACAGGAATCCGGATGTGTTTTTCCTGTTGTTTGGCGATCAGGATCAGATTCTTGAGCACGTCAAACGTGTTGGCTTGTCCGAAGATGCCTTCAAAATCTACCACACCTCACAGGTCGTCAAGGCCACAGATAAGCCTTCGGCCGCGGTGCGCTATGGTCGCGAAAGCAGTATGTGGAAAGCGATTTATGCTGTGCGCTCCGGAGAGGCCTCGGCTGTCGTTTCTGGCGGTAATACCGGCGCTTTGATGGCGATGTCCAAAATCGTTTTGGGCACGTTGGCTGGCGTAGATAGACCGGCGATTGCGGCGATTATGCCGACCGTCAATTACAAACAAGCTGTGGTTATGTTAGATTTGGGCGCTAATGCCGAGTGCAATGCCGGCAACCTGGTCGAGTTTGCCATGATGGGCGCTGTGTTCTATCGCCTGTTGTTCGGCGTGCGCGAACCGCGTGTGGGCTTGCTCAATATCGGATCGGAAGAAACCAAAGGTCGTGAGGAGATTCGCGAAGCGGCCATGATTCTCCGCAATAATAAAATCAATTATCAAGGCTTTATCGAAGGTTTTGACATCTGTGCGGGTGGCGTTGATGTCGTCGTCAGCGACGGTTTCTCGGGCAATGTCGCCTTGAAAACCCTGGAAGGCACAGTGCATCTGCTGAAAGGCACCATTAAAAATGCTTTGAAGCGGTCTTTGTTGGCGCGTATCTGCTCTATCTTTACTTTGCCGATTGTGTGGAAAGTCAAAGAGCACTTGGATCCGCGTTCCTACAATGGTGGCTTGTTTTTGGGCCTGAACGGTGTCTCCGTGAAAAGCCATGGCGGCAGTGACGGTATCGGTCATTATCATGCCTTGCAAACCGCTATCAATCTGGCGCGGCAAGATTTATGCGAAAAG
Organism: Alphaproteobacteria bacterium; assembly: GCA_017958225.1. GTDB lineage: Bacteria > Pseudomonadota > Alphaproteobacteria > CAAHEQ01 > UBA3637 > RGIG10359. The sequence continues at coordinate 9,552 of JAGDDD010000022.1, read as the reverse complement.
ATTCGCACCCGTCTGGAAGATGTCATTTTGTCCACGGACATGGAGGAATAAACCATGGCGGGCAAGACACGGACACGCGCAGATTTAGCCAAGGCCTTATACAGAAATGTCGGCCTGTCTTTGACAGAATCGAATCAACTTGTTGGCGAAGTCTTTGAGATTATGACGCAGGCGTTGGAAAAAGGGGAAACAGTGAAAGTGTCCTCGTTTGCTTCCTTCCGTCCTCGCCATAAAAAAGCGCGTGTGGGGCGTAATCCCAAATCCGGACAAACTTATCCGATTAGCGCGCGCAACGCGATTTCGTTTGACATGTCCAACGGATTAAAGAAAAAAGTGAAGGGTTGTGTCCAATGACAGAAACGAAAGCTGCCGGCGCCTATTTAAACATTTCCGAGGCTTCGCGCAGACTGGGTGTTCCTGCTTATGTTTTGCGCTTTTGGGAAAAAAGTTTCTCTCAAGTCAAACCGAAAAAACATTTGGGCGGTCGTCGCTATTACGATGAGCCGACGTTGGTGCTGTTAGAGCAAATTCGCGATTATCTTTACAAGCACAAATACACCATTGAGGGTGTCAAAAGAATCCTGTCCAAAAAGGAACAACCGGAAGAGTTCGGCGGTATGCAGGCGCAGATGGAAGCCGACTTGTTGCAAATACAAACGCAACTGATGCCCTATGTGAAAAAACAATCGTAGAGCCCTTGCAGCGCGTTTTTTGTCCCCGATTAAAAAAAAGACTTGCTTTTTATTAAAAAAAAAGGTATAAGAATAATCCTTGTTTGAAGTGGAGTTTTAAAAATGAAGAAAAATATTCATCCTGATTATCACGATATCACATTGGTTATGACGGACGGCACAAAGATACAAACACGTTCTACCCTGGGTAAAAAGGGCGATGTCGTGCGCTTGGATATTGATCCTTTGGCTCATCCGGCTTGGACAGGCGTTCAACGTTTGTTGGATACCGGTGGGCAATTAGCCAAGTTCAGAAAACGTTTTGGCGGTTTTACATCCTAAAAAGTGCTTACTTTTTAAATTGTAAGACTCGTATAATATGACCTAAGTCCTGATAGGCGCGCACGAAGTGAAAACCGTTGCGCGCCATAATTTTTTTCACTTGCGCCTGTTGGCCTTTCCCGATTTCAAAATAAATATCTGTTTGCGTATGGCAGAGCGTGGGCAGAATCGTAGCCAGTTCTTTGTAAGCATCCAGCCCATCTTTTCCCCCGTCCAACGCACACAGGGGGTCATAGTTTTTGACTTCTTTATCTAAATGCGCAATATCTGCCGTCGGAATATAGGGCGGATTAGACACGATGATGTCAAAAGTGCCTAATTTGTGGGACAAGCATCGCCAATCTTGGTGTAAAAAGCGAGCGCGTGAGCCTTTGCCGGCATTTTTGCGAGCCACTTTCAAGGCCTTGTCCGAACTATCTATACCGACACCTTTGGCATGGGGATATTCATCTAACAGGGACAGCAACAGACATCCCGAGCCGGTGCCTAGGTCCAAAATGGTTAAAGCCTGTGTGCGGTCGGGATGATTAGCCAAAACCGCTTCAACCAGCGTTTCCGAATCAGGTCGCGGGTCCAACACATCTTGCGAGGTATAAAAATCTCTTTTATAAAAGCCTTTGCGGTGTAAGATTTTGGAGACGGGCTCACCCTTTAAGCGGCGGGCGACATAGCGCGTAAGCGTTGCTTTATTTTGCGTCTTTTGGAGAAAAAGGCGCGCTTCCAATGCCGGCATTTCCACGCCCCGCAGGGCCTGCACCAGCCAATCAAATAACGCGTTACGCATTTTCCAATTCTGCCAATTTAGAAAGTTCGTCTTCGGTAATCAGCGCTTTTGTAAAGGCCTCTAATCCCGGCCCTTCCATGACATCATTGATTTGATACAAGGTCAGGTTGATGCGGTGATCGGTAACGCGCCCTTGCGGGAAGTTATAGGTGCGGATGCGTTCGGAACGATCGCCCGAGCCGACCAAAGATTTGCGTTGCGCCGATTGTTGCGATTCGATGGCGTTGCGCTGTCTTTCATACAATTGTGCCCGCAAACGCGCCAAAGCCTTATCTTTGTTTTTGAATTGAGACCGCTCTTCCTGGCACTCCACAACAATACCGGTAGGAATATGCGTCAAGCGCACAGCGCTGTTTGTCTTATTCACGTGCTGACCGCCGGCGCCCGAAGAGTGATAGGTATCCATTTTGATTTCTTTTTCAATATCAATCGGCATATCAATTTCGTCGGCTTCCGGCAAAACCGCTACCGTTGCGGCAGAGGTATGGACACGCCCATTGGTTTCCGTGACAGGCACACGCTGCACGCGATGCACGCCCGATTCAAACTTCAAGGTCGCATACACCGACCGCCCGCAAATATGCGCAACGGCTTCTTTATAACCGCCAATACCCGTATCACACAGACTGATAATTTCAAACGTCCAACCTTTGAAGTTGGCGTAACGTTCATACATACGGAACAATTCGGCAGCAAATAAAGCGGCTTCTTCTCCGCCTGTGCCGGCACGCACTTCCAAGATCACGTTTTTATCATCGGCACTGTCTTTGGGCAAAAGCAAGACTTTGATTTTATTTTCCAGTTCTGTTTTTTGCGCCTGTTGTGCCAATAATTCTTCTTGCGCCAAATCTTTCATTTCCTGCGAATCGGCAGAGGCAATTAACTCTTGCGCCTGCGCAATTTCACGACAAACGCGTTGCCATTGTTTGCCCACTTGGACCAAGTCTTCCAATTGACTTTGCTCCTTGGACAGTTTGACGATGGTATCGCCGTCGGTCGCCTTGTTCAGCGCGTCCGTAATTTCGCTGTAACGATCTAAAACTGCAGATAATTTGGCTTCCAGATTCATAACAATCCTTACATCAAAGTTTCAGGATTTAAGACCAACTTGCCTTTGGACGGGCTTTTTTTCACGGGTTTGCCGTCAACGGTAATGGACAAGCGGTCCGCCTGATTTGTTTTTAAGGTTTTGCCGATTTGTTCCGGTAACACAGCATAACTTTCGCCGGCTTTCAGCGTTTTGTTAATCAGCAAGGAATCATCGTCCCAGATTTCAAACCAAACTTCTTTCTTGGCTTTGATTTCAATAACGGGTTGTTTGACTTCCGGCTCGGCGGTCTGTTCTTCAGCCTTTTGAGCTTCGGCTGCGACAGTTTCCGTCGCTACAGCGGCCACAGGTTGCGGCGCTTTATAGGTCAAAAAATACACAGATACGCCGACAATCACAATCAAGATAACCCCGCCGACGATATATTTGACGGCCGGCAACCAGGATCTTTTGGGCGGTATCGGCATTTTGGGTTGTTTAATGGGTAACTCTTCGCGTGTGCGAAAGCGCTTTAATTCAACCTGATATTGATCGAACAGTTCTTCTCCGTCCAAACCCAAAGCCTGTGCATAGTTTTTCAAAAAACCATAAGCATAGACGCGTTCCGGAAAAGCATCATATTGGCTTTCTTCCAAAGCGCGTAAGTATTTTTGCGCAATGCACAATTTTAACGCAATCGGTGCCATATCCAAGTGCTGACTTTTCCGAGCATCTTTTAATTGTTCGCCGACGGTGGCAATGTGAGGTAAAATATCTGTTTGATTTGAACGTGGCATTTTCTTTGTCCTTTAATAATGTCGTGTGAATAAAATAATAAGCGCGCTTGCGGCCAGATAAGGTCCGTAAGCATCGCTTTTTTTGCGCCGAATAAGCGCACAGAAACCAAATAATATGACTGAAACAATCAGGAGCAGGGTTGTGTCATATAAGCCAAACCAGGCGCCCAAGGCGGCCAACAGTTTGACATCGCCTCCACCAAAGCCGTCTTGTATAAAATGATAAGTCGCCAGCACAGCCAAAGTGGGAATCAGATAACCGTATAAAGCCCCGTAAATTGACTCTTGAGGCGTTATAGCGTTGGTAAAAACACTCCATGAAAATCCTAAAATCAGCAAAGGAACGGTCAGGACATCCGGCAACAAATAAAAGCGCTTGTCAATCGCCGCCAACAAGGCCAAAATATAGACAAAGGCCTGCAACCAAGGCACTTGACCTGTCGGGAAAGTGAGGGTTAAAGCGCCAAACAAAACAGCGCCGCCGCATCCCCAAAGACCGGCACAAAGCACTAATTTTTTCCACAACTGATGAAAACGTTGGCCCCTTTTTTTAGAACGGGATTTCGGAAAATGCGGCCTGTGAATCAGACGGCAAATCGTCTCGCCCGGATCGGTAGGAATAAACTTGCCAAAGCGGCGCGCAATTATAGGCACGCTGGCTCCAGCAATAAATCCGAGTATCAGGCTTTGCAGCATTTTATCATCCTTCTTGTTTAAGACCTGTCCAGTATCCTATCTATTTTTACAACAAAAGGCAAGTCTTGTTTGAAAAAAGATTGTCTTTTGGAACGGTTTAGTTGTATAATACCCACTATAAAATAAAGAAAAAGGATGAACTATGGTAAAAAGACCTGTAATTTTATGCGTATTAGACGGTTGGGGCTATCGGGCCCAAAAAGAAGCCAATGCGATTGCGTTGGCTAATACGCCTGTTTGGGATCGTTGGATGGCAACCTATCCGACATGTTTTTTGAAAACCTCTGGGCTGGATGTCGGCTTGCCTGACGGGCAAATGGGCAACTCAGAAGTCGGCCACACCAACTTGGGAGCCGGTCGTGTCGTGATGCAGGATTTGCCACGTATAGACGAGGCTATTGCCACCGGTCAGTTGGCGCAAAATCCGGTCTTGCTCAATTTGCAGGCTACCCTTAAAAAGACACAGGGCACATGTCATATGATGGGCTTGTTGTCCGATGGCGGTGTGCATTCGCATATCAATCATTTTATTGCGTTGGCGCGCTTGTTGGGGCAAGCGGGTATCCCTGTCAGCGTGGATGCGTTCTTGGACGGGCGCGATACACCGCCCACCTCAGGCCTGTCCTATGTTCAAGAGTTTGAAAAGAAAATGCAAGATGTGCCGCTGGTTAAAATACATATGATTTCCGGACGTTACTACGCGATGGATCGTGACCATCGTTGGGAGCGTGTCAGCCTGGCCTATAATGCGTTGGTCAATGCCGACGCCCCGCGTTTTGCTACAGCCGAACAGGCAGTGGAAGCGTCGTATCAGGCTCAAGTTACCGACGAATTTGTGAAGCCGGTGGTTATTGGCGATTATGCCGGCATGAAAGACGGCGACGCGATTTTGATGGTCAATTTCCGTTCAGATCGTGCCCGTGAATTGACCGAGATGCTGACGAATCCGACATTTAATGAGGCCCCGCGTGTGCGTGTGGTTTCTTTTGCGGATGCGGTCGGTATGACCGAATATTCTGAAGCGCATAAGCAATGGCTTCACATTTTATTTCCGGCAGAAACATTGACGCGTATTTTTGGCGAAGAAGTGGCCGCCGCAGGCAAGACTCAATTGCGTATTGCCGAAACTGAAAAGTATGCGCATGTGACTTTCTTTTTCAATGGCGGGGAAGAAAAATTGTTCCCACAGGAAGAGCGCATTTTAATCCCCAGTCCGAAGGTCGCTACTTACGACTTGCAACCGGAAATGTCCGCCTATGAAGTGACAGACAAGTTGGAACAAGCGATTTTGTCTGAAAAGTTTGATGCCATTATCGTCAATTACGCGAATGGCGATATGGTCGGTCATACAGGCGTGTTGTCAGCGGCCATCAAGGCGGTGGAAGCGGTAGATTCTTGCTTGGACAGATTGGAAAAAGCTGTTCAAAAAGTGGGTGGCTGTATGTTCGTGACCGCCGATCACGGCAACGCTGAAATGATGGTGGATCCGGAAACGAATCAACCGTATACAGCGCATACGACTTTTCCGGTCAAAGCGACTTTGGTGTGCCCGCCCGAGTGGGTCAAAGGTTTGAAAGACGGGCGCTTGGCAGATGTCGCGCCGACCCTACTGCGTTTGATGGACTTGCCGAAACCCGAGCAAATGACAGGACAATCTTTGTTGATAGAAGGATAACTTATGCACCGTTGGGCGCGCTTATTTTTGTTGATGTTATGTCCATTGCTGATAGCGGCGGCTTCTCCGTCTGAAAAGGAGTTGCGGCAACTGCAATCGCAGATTAAAACACAGCAGCAGAATCATCAAATGCTCAAGCAAAAAGCACAATCTATGGAAACAGAGATTGCGCGTGTGCAAAAGCAACTGGTGCGCGCCGGTGCCGATGTCCAAGATTTTGAGGAAGTGCTGTCGAAGCTAGAAGCCTCTTACGCACAACTGAAAAAAGAATACGACGCGGTCAAAAAACAACTGCATATCAGCGAAGTGCAAACCATCGAATTGACGCGAGGGATGCTGAAAAAGGCCTTGTTCCCGCCCGAATTGATGTTGATGACCAACAGCACGATTGTCGATTATGTGCGCAGTTCTTTGTTGCTGAAAGAAACGCAAGTGCCTTTGGTGGCCAAAAAGAAAAGTCTGTATGAAAGTTTGAATAAAATTGCCTCTCTGCAAGCCGCCATTAAAGCGCAGGCCGCGCAGATTAAAGTATCGACTCAACGCTTGGAAACACAGCAAAAAAATATGGAAAAACTGATGCAGCAAAAACAAGTGTTGCGTGCGCATTTTGAAACGGAAAGCCTGTCCGCCAAGAAAAAGGCGCAAGAGTTAGGGCGCAAGGCTAAAGACTTGCAAGATTTGTTATCGCGTTTGGCAGATGAGCGCAAAAAAGAGCAGGTTAAAGAAAGCATTGCAGCCACCAAGCCTATGCCCTCGGAAGTGTCGGGCCATATTGCCGATTACAAAGGGCAATTGCGCTTGCCGGCGCGGGGCACGCTTATTCAAAAATACGGGGCAAAAACAGAAGGCGGTGCGCGCAGCAAAGGTATCGTGTTGCAACCCAGATTGGGGGCTCAAATCGTCGAACCGTTTGACGGCGTTGTTTTGTTTGCAGGTCCCTTTAAAAGTTACGGTAATGTTCTTATCGTCGAACATGGCGATAATTTCTTGAGTGTATTGGCCGGTATGGAAACCATTGATGTGGTCGTCGGTCAAAACTTGCTGATGGGTGAGCCTGTGGGCACGATGTCGTCTACCTCTTTACAAAAGTTGTATATTGAGTTAAGAAATAAGGGACAACCCATTGACCCAACAGATTGGTTTATTATGTGAGGACACAATGAAAAAACTATGTTACGGAATTGCTGTAAGTGCGTGTTTATTGGGGCAGGCGTATGCCGAAGTGCCCAAGACCATTAAAGAAGATCCCTATTTGTTGTTGGAACTGTTCGGCTCGGCCTTCCAGGAAGCGCGCAATGTCTATGTGGATGAAACGTCCGACAGGCAGTTGATTGAAAACGCGATTGACGGTATGTTGTCCTCTTTGGATCCTCACTCCGGTTTTATGAACGAGCAATCTTTCCTGGATATGCAGATTCAAACCAAAGGCGAATTCGGCGGTTTGGGTATTGAAGTGACCATGGAAAATGGTCTGGTGCGCGTCATTTCTCCGATTGACGGAACACCGGCCGCAGAAGCCGGCTCACAACCGGGCGATTACATTACGCATATTGATGATTTAACCGTCGTCGGCTTGTCACTGAACGAGGCGGTGGACAAGATGCGCGGTAAGCCTGATACACGCGTTACCTTGACAGTGCAACGTCGAGGAGAGGAGCCTCGTAAAGTGGAATTAAAACGCGCCATTATTAAAATTGAATCCGTGCGTTTTGAGCCTAAAGGCGATATTGGTTACATCCGCATTATTACTTTTGCCGATACGACGCAAGCGCGCTTGAAAACCGCGATTAAAGAACTGACGGACAAGATTGGCGCCGATAAAATACAAGGCTTTTTATTGGATTTGAGAAATAACCCGGGCGGGTTGTTGGATCAAGCGGTTGAGGTCGCTGACGCCTTTTTGGATCAAGGGGAAATCGTTTCAACGCGTTCTCGTCGTCCGGAAGAAACCGAGCGTTTTTCGGCCACGGCCGGCGATTTGACGAAAGGGGCACCGTTGGTTGTTTTAATCAACGAAGGCTCAGCCTCAGCGTCCGAGATTGTGGCCGGTGCTTTGCAAGATCAAAAACGCGCTGTGTTGGTGGGCACGCCTTCCTTTGGTAAAGGCTCTGTCCAAAGCGTGATTCCTGTGCCGGGCTATGGCGCATTGAAGATTACCACCGCGCGCTATTACACGCCGTCGGGGCGATCTATTCAGGCGCAAGGTATCGAGCCGGATATTTTGGTCCCGCGTGCCGAAATCAAAGAGCAACCGATTATTGAAGGTTTTAGCGAATCAAATCTGCCGAACGCTCTGACCAACGAGACGGAAGATGTGAAAAAGAAAACAGACGATAAAAAAGCGCCAGTCGAAGGTAAGGAAAAATCAGAAGAAAAGGTCGATTACCAGTTGGATCGCGCCATCGATATCTTAAAGGCAATTTCTGTTTATCGCTCCCGGCGGGAGGACAAATGAAGTCACTGCTTTGGCTGTGCGTCGTCATCGTTTTAAGTATCGTTTTGTATGAACGCATACAGCCTATGCATGTGTATAAAAAAGCCGTGGTCAGTGTGGATGTGCCGGCCGTTTTAATGGATACGGCGCCCCGGCCGCAAGAGGTGGTATCCTCTGCATCTGTGGTAAAAGATATTGAGCCGGCTATGCCCGTCCAAGACAGACAACCTTTGGCGATTATCTATCCGCAAAAGGTGGCGCCGGACAATGCGTTGCAGGTATATAAAAAGCCCTATACGATTGTCGGTCATTTGCCGATGGTGTCGGTGATTGTGGCCGGGTTAGGCTTGCAAGCAGATATGACGCAACGCGCGTTGGCGGTGTTACCTGATGTCGTGTCGTTGTCGTTTTCCTATGGGGCCGACAATGTGAGCAATTGGATTTTGCAGGCGCGTCAAAAGGGCTTTGAAACACTGTTTGATATGCCGGTCCAGTCGGATGCTTTCCCGTTGGTGGATAAAGGTAAATACCTGATTTCTCCTTTGACAAAATCGTGGGAAAACAGTGCACAGGTGGAAGACTTGTTGGTGCAAAACAGCGCGGTTATCGGCTTCGTAGCGCCTGATTCTATGTATATGGATGATTTGCCTGCTTATCAGCAATTTGTGCAAGATACCTTGGCACCCCGCGGGCTGATTTATGTGGGACGCAAGGCGATGTCGCCTGAACAGCCGGCCATTGATTTATACTTTAACGGACCTTTTGAGCCCAAGACATTAGATGCCTTTTTGGACAAGGTGTTACAGACCGCAGAAAGCAACGGGCGTGCGGTGGCGGTTGTGCCGGCCAATGCACTGATTTTAAGCCGTCTGCAACAATGGATGTCGGTGCAGGATGCCGATGTCGAGTTCGTGCCGGTATCTGCTTTGTTTGCCGACGCAGAAAAATAACTTCCTTTTTCTTTGAAAAACGTGTATAATATCCTTGTTCCTTTAAGGAACTATGATGCTAAACGGGAAGCGAAATATACGCTGTGGACTCGGGGGCGGTACCCGACACCTCCACCATTTACGGGGGTGAACAAGTTTCGACACGCGTCGTAAAGGCTTTTTCTTGTATCCGGTAT
>JAGDDD010000021.1 GCA_017958225.1 Alphaproteobacteria bacterium | reverse complement strand
CATATTCCATTGTACTGTATTGCCTTTGCTCCAAGGCTTGTTTATAAGCCTTGCAAGCGTCTATCAGTTGGCGCAGCGGAGATTTGCGGTTGATGGGCATAATGCGGGATCGCAACTCATCGTTGGGCGCATGCAGGCTGACCGCCAGTTTTGTGCCGACATCCTTGGCTAAACGAGGAATATTATCGGCCATGCCCGCAGTGGAAATGGTAATGCGCCTTTTGGAAATCGCAATACCATCTCCGTCAGATAAAATCTTGACCGCTTTAATCAGATTATCATAGTTATACAAAGGCTCGCCCATGCCCATCACCACAATGTTGGACAGCATACGCGTCTCATCGGTGGGGCTGGGCCATTCATGGTAACTGTCGCGCGCAATCATAAACTGCCCGACGATTTCCTCGGCCGTTAGGTTGCGTTGCAGGCGTTGCGTGCCGGTGTGGCAAAACGCACAGCCTTGCGCACAGCCAATCTGCGTTGAAATACAAACCGCGCCTCTGTCTTCTTCCGGAATATAAACCGTTTCCACCTCTTTACCGTCGGCAAAGCGCACAAGCCATTTGCGGGTCGTGTCGGTGGATGTCTTTTCCGTGACGACCGTCGGGCGCGCCAAGGTATATAGACCGGCCAACTTGTCCTGTAAGGGTTTAGCCAGCGTTGTCATCTTGTGAAAGTCGGTTTCGCCCTGATGATACAGCCAATGCCATATTTGTTTCGCGCGAAAAGGCTTTTCGCCGATGGCTTCCATTTCTTGTTTTAATTCGTCTTTGGACAGGCCCAGTAGTGTTTTCATTTGTGTCCGCACGCTTGGTTGATGGCGTTATAGGCCTTGGTAAAGCCCATTAAAGAAAAGGTGTCCGTCGTCAGCGTTCCGCGCAAAGATTTGCCACGGAAGACCGCGTGTTCGCCATTTTTCATTTGCTCAACAACCTTTTTATCCCAACTGACTTTGTTGGTCCAGGCGGTGTCTTGGTGCGTAAAGAGTGATATGCTGGCGTTGTTATCCACTTTGACCGAGGCGTCTGAGTTCTTTTTATAGGTATAGCCGGCTGTGAAACTGACCGTATCAAATGTTTGATCCTTGGGCCGATGCGTAATCATCAAAAAGACATCGCCGCGTTGTTTGTATTTTCCCTCTGATTTCGTGGGGACAGAGACCATATAGCAAACGGTGCTGCCTTTTTCCTCTAACTTATAGGCGGTCCAATAACGGAAGGTGCCCAAATGGGTTGTTTTCGCCTGCGCGGTGGCGCACATCAACACAAAAAACAAGCAAAATAACGCTTTTTTCATTTTATATCCTCTTTTTTGTATAGGGGGTATTCTGCCACATTTTGTGTTCAATGGCAAGAGCTGTTTTTTATTTTTTTTCTAACAAGGCCACAAAAAAGCCGTCATTATACCCGTTCGGATATATGCGCAAAAAGCCTTCTTTGGTGGCGTGCGCCGAATCTTTCAGTGGCACAACCTTGAACAAGTCTGATACCTGCGCAATACGTTCTTCGCCTTCCTGAGATTGCAGCGAACAGGTGCAATAGACGACGCGCCCTTTGGGCTTGACCAGTTGGTGCGCCTTTTTGAGCAAACTGTCCTGAACAGCGGTCAGTTTTTCAATGTCTTTGGGGGTGCGATGATACAACACATCCGGATGATGAGCCACAGTGCCCGTTGCCGAGCAGGGTGCATCCAAAAGGACGGCATCATAAGTGCGCTTGGTTTGTAATTTGTTGATGTCGGCGCAAATGACATTGGCGGACAGGCCTAATCGTTGCAGGTTTCCTTTTAACTTTTCCAAGCGTTTGGGGGAGATGTCATAGGCATCGACTTGCGCGCCAGCTGCAGCCAATTGAGCGGTTTTGCCGCCTGGCGCTGCACACAAATCTGCAACACACAGGCCCTTGACCTGACCCAACGCCTTGACCGCTAACGAGGCCGATTCGTTTTGGACCCACCACGCGCCTTCCTGATAGCCCGGCAATGTCGGAATATCGGCGTGTTCCGGCAAGATGATTGAGCCGCTGGGCAACAGTTTGCCCTGTAATTTTTCTGCCCATTGGGCCGGATTTTCTTTGACTGTAACCATGGTCGGCGGTGTTTGTAAAAGCGCCTGGACAATCGCGAGGGCTTGCTTTTTGCCATAAGATTTAACCCAGGCCGCCAGCATCCACTCGGGGAAATTACAGGTATCGTCTGCCAAGGTCGGTTTTTGGCGGCATAGATTTCTTAAAACACCATTGATGAGTTTGGTATAAAAGACCTGATCCGCTTGTTTTGCCAATTCTACACTGGTAGAGACAGCCGCGTGTTCCGGTGTATCCATCCACAGCAGTTGTGCCACCCCCATGCGCAAAATGTGTTGCGCTTTGCGTGCGCGCAAGGGTAGGGGCTTTTTCAGCAACGCATTGATGACCCGATCAATTTGTCCTAAGCGTTTCAAAATAATGGCTAACAGGTGCTTGGTAAAGCGCCGATCGCGTTCGGACAAAGATCGGGTAGCCTCGACAAACACATCATCCAAGTTCTTTTTTTTATCCAGAACCTGTTCTAAAAGAGAAAGGACCGCTTGTCTTGCCGAAGTTTCTGTCATTTTCTATTTTGGCGCAAGAACGGCGGAATCTCTAAATTGTCAGGAAATAAATCGCTTGTTTCCGGTGCCTCGGGCTCGGGTTGTTTGCGCTTGCGCGACCAGAAGTCGCGGAAGAATCGGTTGCCGATCGGGCGTTTTTCTTTCTTCTCGTCCGCGTGCGCTTCTTCCAACAGGTTATCATCTCCGTCCAACAGAGAGTCCAAGAGATTGCTGTCTGTGGTATCCACCGGTGCCGGCGGGATGAAGATATCCGGCTCATCCGCAGGTAAATCGGCGCCCAACGTATCTGCCAGCGAGGTGGCTAAATCGTCCGAAAAATCGGGCATGGGCTCGGGGATAATATCCGGTTCCGGCTCTTCAGGCGTTTCTGGCTCCAGTGTGAAAATCGGTGTTGGCGCAGGAGCAGGCTCGGTTGCCGGCTCTTGTGTTGTGGCAGGCGCAGGCTCTTCTTTGCGTTCTTTCGGGGCTGGTTGCGGTGTTTCAGTCGTCTCCAATCCCGACGCAATCACAGAGACACGAACAGCGCCATTGAGGTCATCATTGATACTGACACCCCACAACATCAACGCTTCCGGGTCAATTTCCTGTTTAATGCGTTCGCAGATTTCTTCCGCCTCGGGAATTGTCAAATCGTCTTTGGCGCTGGCAATATTCAACAATAAGGCTTTTGTGCCTTTCATGGACACATCCAGCAAAGGATTGTGAATCGCCATTTCGGCAGCATTAAAGGCTCGGTTTTCGCCACTGGCCTCGCCCACACCAATCATAGCCATACCCATGTTGGACATTACCGTGCGCAAGTCGGCAAAATCGCGGTTAATCGGCGAATAGTTCATCAACAGGTCCGTAATGCTTTTCACGCTTTGATATAAAATGTTATCCACCATCTTGAAAGCGTCAGCAAAAGATGTCACTGTCTTGGTAATTCTGAATAAGTTTTGGTTAGGCACGACAACGACGGAATCGACATATTTAATCAACTCTTCAATACCTTTTTCCGCAATTTTCATACGCGCATTGTTTTCAAAATTAAAGGGCTTGGTTACCACCGCAACGGTTAAAATGCCCAATTCTTTAGCAATACGTGCGATGACGGGAGACGCGCCTGTTCCTGTGCCGCCACCCATACCGGCCGCAATAAACAACAGGTTAAACTCTTTAATAGCCTCTTTGATTTTTTCGGCGCTTTCTTCGGCTGCCTGTTGCCCGATTTCGGGATGAGAGCCCGCGCCCAATCCTTTGGTGAGCGCAGCGCCCAACTGAATCCGCTCGTGCGTCAAAGCGTTTTCCATAGCCAAAGCGTCTGTGTTGGCGACGATAAACGACACACCCTTCAACTGTGAGGATATCATGTTATTGACAGCGTTACCGCCGGCGCCACCGACACCGATAATACCAATCTTCGGGCGCAACAAAACTTCCGGTTTATCTTGGGGGAGCCCGATGGATAAATCGTTTGTCGGCGTTACATCTGATTCCGCCAAGCCAATGTTCAAAGTATCTAAAAGTTGTTGTGCAGCCATTTGAGTATCCTTACAATAAAACTGTTATTCTTTAAAGGGGTTTCTTGACGCTCTTCGCGCTTTCTTTGATTCAGCGCATACATTAAAAGCCCGACGCAAGTTGAATAGGTCGTTGCGGAAGGCGTGCTTGGCATCCCGGGAATAGGGGAGGGCTTGCCAAGATAAACGGGAACTTGCAACACAGCGGCCGCTTTGTCATACAGGCCGGTCAATTCGCTGCCGCCGCCACAAAAGACAATGCGTTCTGTGGATAAAGGCGGAATATCTTGCTGACGGATATGTTGCATCAATAACTTTAACATCTCTTCCACGCGGCACACAATAATGCGAATAAGGAAAGCGCGTGAAATCGTCTTGGGAGTGGCCGGTGCGCCGCCATTGCCTAACACGGGCACTTCCACCGGTGTTTTGTCATCCTGTGGCGCCAGCAAAGTGCTGCCCTTCATTGTTTTTAAGTATTCGGCATCTTGGACAGAGGTTTTTAAGACTTGAGCAATGTCGCTGGTAATCAGGTGTGCGCCCAAAGGCAAGGTGCCGACATAATGGACAAAGTCATCCATAAACACCGCTATGGATGTCAAGCCGCCGCCTAAATCTATGACAATAGAGCCGGCTTTTTTTTCTTCCGGACTCAATACAGCCAGGCTGTCAGCCAAGGGGGTTGCGACTTTGGCAATAATCTTGATACTGTATCTTTCCAACGCATGCGTTAAATCGCGAATTTGATGTAAAGGCGCCGTAATGACAAGCACTTTGACTTTCAGTTTGCTGGCGGTCAGGCCCAACGGGTTGCGGTCTTCGTCTTGGTCGTTGCGGGTATAGCAGATGGGAATCTGATGCAAGATTTCCTGTTGCGTTGTATCCACTTTGGCAATCGCCGCTTCGACGACTTTTTTCATATCGCTTGTGGTAATGGTTTTGTTTTCGGTCAGCGTAATTTCCGCTTCACAATATTGCGATTTGAGCGCCGGAGACGAGACATTAACAATCGCCGCGTCTATGCGTCTGCCAAAGTTTTCTTCCGCCATCACAATAGCATCTTTAATCGAGTTGGCCGCCTCGTTCAGATTTTCTATAACACCTTGTTTAATGCCATACGCCTGGGCATAACCGGAAGCCACAATGTGCAGGGCGTTAGTGCTTGTTACGCGCGCGACCAGGCACGAAATCTTTGTCGAGCCGATATCCAATGCGCAAATGTAACGAGATCTAAACCACATTATTTCTTCCTTTGCTTTTTCAGGGGCGCTTCGTTAGCCATTTTGACGCGAATACGATCGTTGAGGCGCAGGTCAATTTCCGCCAGGTTTCTATCCAAAATACGATCCGTTTCGTGTGCTTTTTGTAACCGTTGTAAGGCCTGTTCTTCTTTTTGAGCCGGCAGTTGGACCAAAATCTGATCTTTGCCGGTGGCGCGTAAATACAAATCCCAACGCTGATCACGCCGATAACGCGCCGATAAAACATACGGGCGTATCAACTTGAAGCGATCCAAAATGGCCAGCAATCTGGGTGTTTTGTCGGGCGCGTTTTTTCCGGCCACGACGATGAGATGCGGATCCAGGCCCTTCAGCGTGGTCGGCACGATTTTGCCGTTTTCATCCAACGGGAAGTAATCTTTTTTGTCCTGATACAAAGCAATAGGTCTTTTTTCTGTCACAATAATAGATATCATGTTGGGCAACATGCGTTGCACAGTCACTTGTTTGACCCAAGGCAAGCGGGCCAACCGGTCGTGCAAGTCGTGAATATCAATCGTGGCCATGGGGCGTTTTTCCAAATGTCCAATTGCCTTTTGAATATCTTTGTGTGAGGTAAGGTGATTGCCCTCTATGACCACATCATCGACAACAAAGCCGATTTGCGCTGTTGTGTCGTGATACCAGGCCGTGACTTGCTGTATTTTATGGTGAATATAGCCCGTGTAAATCAAGTAAATAATGCCACCTATGGCAAGCACCAGCAGGGCTGACAACCACTTGTATGTCTTTTTTGAAGGTGTGCGTTTTATTTTTCGCATGTGGCTTCCTCAATAAGTGATTGAATCAATTGGTCATAACTGATGCCGATATTTTTGGCGATATCCGGCACCAAAGACAACGCAGTCATGCCCGGTTGGCTGTTGAGTTCCAAAGCCACAATACGCGGCGGCAAAGATTTGTTCGTGTCGTCAAAGCGAAAATCTGTGCGGGACATGCCCTTGCACCCCAAAGCACGATGTGCCTTGACAGCATATTCCTTTAAAAGCTCTTCTTGCGCTTTGTCGATGGGCGCGGGAATCAGATGTCGGGCACCGCCGGTTGTGTATTTGTTATGAAAGTCAAAAAAGCCGCTGGCCGGCACAATTTCCACAATGCCCAAGGCTTGATCGTTGAGGACCGCCACGCTCATTTCCCGCCCGCGAACATATTCTTCCATCATAACCGTGCCTCCATTAAAGGGCCAGTTTTTCAACAGCATGTCTTTGTCGGCTTCGGACTCGATGATAAACACGCCTACGGATGAGCCTTCATTGTTGGGCTTGATGACATAAGGATAGGGCAGCGTATTGTTTTGGCGAATATCGTATAAAGTTACCATTTTATCTGTGGCAACGGGAATACCGGCCTCTTTGAACAATTTTTTTGCCGTGTGTTTGTCCATGGACAGGGCCGATGCCAGGCAACCGGAGTGCGTATAAGGAATCTGCATCAGATTGAGCAAACCTTGGATGTTACCGTCTTCGCCAAAACGCCCGTGGAGCATATTGACAATGACATCCGGTTTATTGTCTTTCAGGTATTGCACAAAATCCAAGATGTTGTCGGTCAGTTGATAAAACGACGCTTGATAGCCCAAACGTTTAACCGCTTCTAACGCCGCCTTTCCGCTTTGCAGTGAAATATCTTTTTCCGAGGAAATACCGCCGGCAATAACTAATACCTTTTTGCTCATTTTTTCTTTTGTCCTAATCTTTTAACTTCCCATTCCAACTGGATACCACAGGCGTCTAACACCCGTTTTTGCACTTCCATCCCTAATTGTTCCAAATCTTCGGCGGTCGCATGATCGTCATTGATTAAAAAGTTGCAGTGTTTTTCAGAAACAACCGCACCGCCACGACGCAGGCCGCGACAGCCCGCTTGTTCAATCAGTTTCCATGCGGGCACATCCATCACATTTTTAAAGGTTGAGCCGCATGTTTTGGCCCATACGGGTTGGCGTGATTCTCTTAATTGCTTTAATTCGGCCATTTTGGCGGCGATTTCATCCGCTTTTTTCGGCGTGCCTTTCAACGTCGCGCCCAAGAAAATCCAATCGTCCGGCATAGCGTTATTGCGATACGACAAAAAGGCCTCATCGGTCTTGATTTCCTGGATAGCGCCTTTGGCATCCATAACACGCACACTTTCCATAATGTCTTTGATTTCAAAGCCATACGCCCCGGCGTTCATGCGTAAAGCGCCACCCACCGTGCCGGGAATACCGGCTAAAAACTCAAAACCGGATAACTCATTTTGCAAAGCAAAGCGCGCCAAGTCCGCATTGGGTATGCCGGCGCCACAGATGATACTATTGCCTTGTCGGCTTAACCCTCCAAAGTTTTTGGGCAAATGCACCACCGCACCGACCAGGCCCCCATCTCTGATGAGCACATTAGAGCCCGCGCCTAGCACCGTTACCGGCACATCGATATGTTGTAAAAAAGTGGCTAAATCTTTTTCGTCCGCCGGTTCGAAATAAATATCGGCCGGTCCGCCTACGCCAAAGCGAGTATGGTGAGACATCATTTCGTTGAATTTAACCTTGCCCTTCAATTCTGGCAAAGCCTTGGCTGATTGATGATGTATTCCCAACTTTTCAAACATGATGCTCACTTCTTTTTTTATGTTTTTCCAGTTTAGTCATTTTTCGGTTTTTGTCTAGTCTCTTTTTGCGCTAAAACAATATCGGCCAATTTTTGTGCTGCCTGCGGTTGTCCCAGTTTGTGGGCGGCCTCCGCCACGCGTTTGAGCAAGGCGGGCTGATCCATCAACTCTTCCACGCGCAAAGCCAGGGATTGTGCGGTAAAGTCTTTTTCCACCATCAGCCAGGCGGCATTTTTATCGGCAAAGCATTGGGCGTTGCGCGTTTGGTGATCGTCTGCCGCAATCGGCAAAGGCACCAAAATAGATGGGCGGCCGATAATGGCCAATTCGGCCAAGCTGGATGAGCCAGAGCGGGAAATCACCAAGTGTGATTTGGCAATGCGCTCGGGCATATCTGTGAAAAACGATTGCAAATCAACTTTGTGGAAGGATTCTCCTTCATAGGCTTTTTGCACTTTTTCCATGTCTTCGGCACGCACCTGTTGTGTAATGACCAGGCGGGACTTTAATTTGGGCGGCAAGGCTTTGAGAGCCTCGGGGATAACCGATGAGAACACGCGCGCCCCTTGAGAGCCGCCCATAATCAGCAAATTAAACAAGCGAGCCGGCGGCGTATAGGTGGAATCTTTCAATTGTAAAACAGCCGGGCGGGTCGGCATACCCGTTTCCACAACAGTTGTGTGCTTGGGCAAGCGCTCTGTCGGCATAAAGGATGTGGCAATGGTATTGACTTTCCACGATAACAAGCGATTGGCACGCCCTAACACCGCATTTTGTTCGTGTAAAATAACCGGTATATGTAAAAATTGCGCGGCCAGGGTTGCCGGAATAGATGCATAACCGCCAAAGCCGACTAAAAGTTTGGGTTGGACTTTCAACAGGAAATAAAGAGATTGTAAAATGCCCCATAACAGTTTAAAGACAGACATGATTTTGAACAGGACTTTTTTGCCCGTCATGGCCTGTGCCGATACAAAGTAAGTCGGCAAGTTGCTCAACGGACCGGAAAAGTGTTTGCCACGTTTGTCCGTAATAAATACAAGTGGGCAGTTTCTTTCCAACAATTCTTTGGCAAGGGCTTCGGCCGGGAAAATATGTCCGCCGGTGCCACCGGCTGTGATAACAATCGGTTTCATAGTGTCCTTTCACGCCGTGTCAGCGCTAAAATAATACCAAAAGCAAATCCAAACGATACGAGGGATGATCCGCCATAGGAAATAAATGGCAGGGTCATTCCCTTGGTTGGCATTAAATGTAAGGTGGATGCCATGTTGATGCAGGCTTGGACGCCAAATTGTGTCAAAAGGCCGGCAATAGCCAACATAACGAACAGATTCTTTTCGTTTAACATCAACGATAAACCGCGTATCAGAATAAAAAAGAACAACAAGATAAGACCGGCAGAAATCAAGAAGCCATACTCTTCCGCGGCGACCGCCAAAATAAAGTCCGTGTGGGCGTCAGGTATTTTCAATTGAATAATCCCTTCGCCGGGGCCGCGCCCAAACCAACCACCATGATGAAAGGCCTCTAACGCTGTTTTCACTTGGAACACATCAGATTTGTCCGGAAACAAAAAGCCATCCACACGTTTTCTGAAATGGGGAACGATACAGTAGACAAGTCCTGCCAGGGAACATGCACAGGCAATAATGGGCGCCAACCACTTGAGGGACAAGCCGGCCAGGAATAACTGGCAGCCCCACATGAGCGCAATCGTCGTTGTCATACCGACATCGTGTTGCAGAAAGACCAAAAGAGCGGACACACCTAATAAGCCCCAGGCGATTTTAATGCCCGGGCAATCGGCATCCAGCAGGCCTTTTTCAAAAAAGACAGCGCAGACAACGGCAAAACAGGGCTTTAAGAACTCTGATGGTTGTACATTCACGCCAAACAAAGAAATCCAACGCGTGCCCCCCTTGATGCTGTCGCCACAAAATAACACCACCACACACAAAACGAGGGCCCCGGTTAAGCCTAGTAAGGACAAACGCTTAATCCATCGAATAGGCAGCATGGATACACCCAGCATCAGGCCAATAGCGGGGATAAGAAAAATGATTTGTTTTTTAATAAAATGGAAGGAGTCGGCTGCCTTGATGCGGGTCGCAACCGCCGGTGAGGCCGAGAAAGTGAGGATCATCCCAAACAGAATCAAGCCGGCCACACTCCAGAACAAGCATTTGTCCAGGCTGTGATACCAAACATTGAGGAAGTGCGTAATGCGTTTGAAGATGTCCCTAATGTTCATAGATTATCTCCATTGCAGGCAGGCCAAGCCGATACAAGCCAAAATGACCGAGATAATCCAAAAGCGCACGACGACGCAGGTTTCCGCCCAACCGCTTTTTTCAAAATGGTGGTGAATCGGTGCCATCTTGAAGATGCGTTTTTTGCGTAGTTTATACGAGCCGACTTGCAAGATATCCGATACTGCCTCGGCCACGAACACACCGCCGACAAGAGCTAACAACAGCTCATGTTTTGTAATAACCGCCAATGTGCCCAAAGCGGCGCCTAACGCCATAGAGCCTGTGTCGCCCATAAAGATTTTGGCCGGTGGCGCATTAAACCACAAAAAGCCTAGCGTCGCACCGATGGTCGCACAAGTAAACACCAGGCAGGGGGTAATTTCCGGCAAGACAGGATAAACTAACGCATAGTCGGCTAGCCCCAAAATAACCACTGTAAAAACCAGGTTCGCGATAATCAACGGAACCGAGACCAGCCCATCTAACCCGTCGGTTAAATTGACCGCATTTGAGGTGCCGACAATAACAACCGCACCAAAAATGTAATACAAAAAGCCTATATCCCAAGGGCCGATGAACGGGATAAACACTTGCGTTGCCTGCATGCCTTGAGCGGCATTAATCCAAAACAGCACGAAAAAAGCCAACGAAAACTGGCAGAAAAGTTTTTGTTTGCCGGTAACGCCACGACTGTTTTTCTTTTTAATTTTCAAGTAATCGTCGATAAAGCCCAACAAAGCCATGCCGGCCGTTGCGATCAATAACGCTTGAATATAGACATTGTGTAAGTTGCCCCACAACAATACATTGAGGAACAGGGACGCCAAGAGCACCAAGCCGCCCAATGTCGGTGTGCCTTGCTTTTTCAAGTGTGTTTGCGGTCCGTCATCGCGTATAGGCTGTTCGGCATAGGTGCGCATTTTGACAATAAAACGCGGCATCAGCACGCAACAGGCGGCAAACGCTGTTAAAATAATCGCACACATTTTTAACGCTTGTTCAGATATCAATTCAAACATTTTTATTTCCTTTTTCTATATGTTCCACAATACGCCAGATTTGCGAACCGTGAGAGCCTTTGGCTAATACTATATCATCCTCTTGTATGCAGAGCAAGGGAATCATTTCATCGGCTGAGGGAGCGCTGGCTCCTTGTTGCGTGTCGGGCAGGTGATTAAACATATCTGTCATGTTGGGGCCGACCGCATAGACCACATCCACGCCCTTGAGCGCATCCAATAAGTCGTTGTGGAGCGCCTGCGTATGTTCGCCCAACTCCAACATATCGCCCAAAATAGCCACTTTGCGCTTGCCCTTCATATTTTTCAACGTGTTCAGCGCCATCCGCATAGAGGCCGGGTTAGCATTATAACTGTCGTCAATCAAGGTAAAGCGCGTGCCCTTATACTGCACCTGCATGGGTAGTCCGCGCCCCTTGAGGGGTAACAGATGGCACCATCCGGCCACCGCCTGCTTGATGTTGAGTTGCAAATGCGCCAACACGGTCAGGGCCGCCAAGGAGTCCAAGGCAAAGTGCATACCCACCATTTTAAGCGTGTAGGTAATGGCCTGTTTGCCGACGTGTGCCTTGATGATAACCTTGTTTTTCTTTTCTTTGTAGGTAATCAGTTGGGTTGATGAGCCGGCCTTGCGTCCAAAGGAATAGATTGTTTTAATCTTGGCCTTGAGTGCTTTTTGTTTCAGCAATTCGAAATAATCGTTGTCTTGGTTGAGGATTGCGGCTTGTTGCGTATAAGCCAACAATTCGGCTTTGGCCAAAGCAATATCGCGTTGGGATTTGAAAAACTCATGATGCGCCGGGTGGACATTGGTAATAATCGTGATGTCCGGGCAGACAATTTTGCCCAACTCGGTCAATTCGCCGGTATGATTCATCCCCATTTCTACAACGGCAAAACGCGTGTTTTCTGGCATTTTGGCCAAGGTCAAAGGCGCACCTATCAGGTTGTTTTGGTTGCCGAAAGTGGCATGAACGACACCCTGTGTGGACAGAGCTTTCGTCAGTAACTCTTTGGTTGTTGTCTTGCCCGAACTGCCGGTAATACCAATGATGCAGGCCTTGGTGTGATATCTGACATACGTTGCCATTTCTTGCAACGCCTTGATGACATCCTTGACAATGAAGGTTTTGTCCTCATAGCCCGCGATTTTGTGGGAGACAATCGCGCAGACAGCTCCCTTTTCAAAAGCGGTGGCCAGATATTGCTCTCCATTGCCGATGGCGACAAACAGGTCTCCCGCCTGTAATGTGCGCGTGTCAATGGAAACGCCAAAGGCTTCAAACTCCGCATCTCCTTTACAACTAATGGCTTCTTTTAATTTTTCTTTTGTCCAAATGGGTTTTTGATGTTGGGCCAGCAAAGCGATTTGCGTTGCCCATTTGTCATTGAATAAGATGGTTTTATCTTGAATCTGTTGGGTTGTTTCGTGGCCTTTGCCTTCAATAATCAGGACATCTCCTTTTTTCAAGCGTGCCAGCGTCTTTTGAATCGCCTGTTTGCGATCAGCAATTTCTTCGGCTTTCGGACACCCTTTTAAGATTTGTTTGCGAATTTCGGCCGGATCTTCATTGCGAGGGTTATCGTCGGTAACAATCACTCTGTCGGCGTATTTTTGAGCAATTTTGCCCATCAGTTCGCGTTGCGCGGCCGGCCGGTTGCCACCACATCCTAAAATCACAAATAACCGTTTGGCGCGGGGAATCCCTTTGAGCGCGTGTATCAAGGCGTTGGGTGTGTGCGCATAATCCACAAAAACAGACGCACCTGATGGTGTTTTAGCCACTAACTCCATGCGACCCGGCGGGCTGGTCAGTGTGGGCAGCAGGGCTATGATTTTGTCGGTGGGTTGTCCGCACGCTAATGTCAAGCCGACCGCGGCGAGCACGTTAAATACTTGAAAATCGCCGATAATGGGCAAAAAGACTTTATATTTTTTACCAAAAACAGACAGAACGACGCGTTGTCCGTCAGCCGACACCTTGTGCTTGAGCAAGCGAATATCGGCCTTTTTTGTGCCATAACTTAACGTCTTGATGCCTTGTTCTTTGCAACGTTTGAATAAGGCGTCATAGTCGGGCGCCGTGGCATCCAATACCGCCGTGCCCCCTTGATTTAACAAAGACAAAAGTGCGGCATGCGTTTGTAAGGCGCTACCTTTGTAGGCACCTAAACGATAGGGCGAACTTTTGGTAATAGCAACCGCTTTGAAAGTAACCCCATCTAATCTTTGTTGCTCCAATCCGTTGGCCGAGGCCTCAATACAGGCATGTTGCACGCCTTTTTGTGCCAGGGTATGCAAGTCTTGTAACAAGGTGGCGCAATCGGGTGTCGTCAGGTCTGTTTTTTTTGTCCATACCTTTGAATCAATACCAAAAGTGCCGATGTGCGCGGATGTATGGCCCAGTTTGTCCAACAGTTGATGGGTGAAAAACGCGGTGGAAGTTTTTCCGTTTTCGCCGGTAATGCCCAGGCAATTTTTCGGCAATGGTGTGTAAAACTTTTGTGCTAGGCGGGCCAAAATAAAGCGGCTGTTAGACACTTCAATAAAAGGAACACCACCACCCGTTTTTGTTTTCTCTTCTCCGATAATAGCGGCGGCTCCGTTTTCGATGGCCTCTTGAATATGCTGATGACCGTCGGTTGTTTGTCCGCACACCGCTACAAACACGCAACCTTTTTTGACTTTGCGAGAGTCACTTTCAATGCCGGTGACTTCGGTGTCTTTTTTAATGGCAGACAAGCCAATGCTTTTTAACAGTTCGTTCAGTGTCATCTTTTATCCTTTTTATGATAAATATCATACGCTCTTTGCATATATTGCGGGCGCGGCTCATCATCTTTGGGGGTAATGCCCAACTGCGGCGCAATCGCCTCGATGATTTTACCGCCTGTCGGCGCGGCGTTCCAGCCTGCCGAGTTAAAATACCAATCTTCTTTGCGCTTTTGCGGATTTTCCAACATGACCAGGACCAGATATTGCGGATCATCCATCGGGAAAACACCCACAAAAGATGTGCGCACTTTACCTTCGATATACCGTCCGCGCGTGTCCGTCAATTGAGCCGAGCCGGTTTTGCCCCCGACGCGATAGCCTTTAATATTCGCTCTTTTACCGGAGCCGATATCCGCGACAGCCCGCATCATATGGCGCATAATTTGGGAGGTCTTCTCAGAAAAAACACGTGTTTGTATTTGACCTTTATTGCCGTCTTTTAAAATCGTCGGGTGATTATACAGGCCACCATTGACCAAAGAACTGACCGAAGCGGCAATGTGCAACGGCGAAATTGACAAAGCATACCCATAGGAAATACGCGTCATGTCCACTTCGCTCCATCGAGACGGTTTTAAAGGTGCGGCCTTTTCGGGTAATTCAAATTGCACCGGATCGAGCAGGGCGCATTTTTTCAAATACTCTTTTTGTTTTTCGGCGCCGACTTTTAAAATCACTTGCGCTGTTCCGATATTAGATGAATAAATCAAAACTTCCGGTATCGTCAGCATGCGGCTTTGCGGTTGGAAGTCGGTAATCGGGCGTTTGCCGATGGCTAGCGGTTTGGTGGCATCTACGGAATCTGTCGGCACAATGGACTTGGTTTCCAAGCCGATGGCAACCGTGAATAATTTCATAACCGAGCCGACTTCATAAACGCCGACCGTCGCCCGATTGAACAGGCGGTCGTTGGAAAACGAAGAGGGCAGGTTAGGCTCATAGTCGGGTAGCGATGTTAAAGCCAAGATTTCTCCGTTTTTCACATTAAAGACGATGGCAGCACCTGCGTCAGCGCGGAAGGTCTTGATGGCATTTTCCAATTCGTGATGGACTGTGTTTTGGATGCCGGTATGAACGGATAGTGTCAGCGGCTCTTTTTGTGTGGTCAGACGTTCATTAAAGGCTTTTTCCACACCGGCAATGCCTTGATTGTCAATATCTGTAATGCCGAGTATGTGCGCGAACAAAGAGCCTTGCGGATACACGCGGCGCTCCCCTTCCACAAAGTTGAGTTGAGGATAACCCAAGGCATTGACTTTGAATTGTTCGGTCGGTGTCAGATTTCGTTTCAAATACTTAAAACTGTTCTTAGACTTTAACTTTTCCAACAATTCGGCTTTTTTCAAAGAGGGCAAGATTTGGATGAGATCGTCCGCCATTTTCTCGGGATCGTCTATTTCTCTTGCATCCACATACACATCGACCGTCGGCAAAGTCGTGGCAATCACAACGCCGGTTCTATCCACAATATCCGCCCGTTTGACCGGCAGGTATTCAAAGTTGAGCGCTGAAGGTGTGCGCGTTTGTATGTGCTTTTTTAAAATCGTCTGATAAAACAATGCGCCTAACAGAACGGAAAACAGACAAGTAAAACAGAACATAACAAAAAATAGTCGTGTTCTGCCTGTGTGTAAGGCCGCCACCGTTTCTGCATTTAGAAAGCGATATCTGTCCGACGTAGCCAGGGGGATTTCCGTTCCGGCCGCATAGGTGATATGAGATGCCGATTTGCGCCACAACTTCATTATGATTTGCCTTTCGTTGTGGTGGGTTGTTCTTCTACTTTGCGCAGTTCTATCTCAGGTATCGTAACGATTTGAGATGGTTTAATCGTTTCCAGGTGCGTGTATTGGCGGATAAGGGCGCGCAAGCGGTCGGGGTTGGTCAGATGGGCCCACTCGGCAGTCAGCACATGGATTTCGTCTTTGTCGCGATAAATCTCGTTGGCAATTTTTTGTAATTCGCGCTCTTTGGCAATGGTGGCATATTTGACAAAGAACATACTCATCGCCGTTAAACAAACTAAACTGATGCAGAGCAATTGCGCTAAGATGTGTTTCATTTTATTCTCCTTATGGCACGCAATTTGGCTGAACGAGAGCGCGGGTTGTCGCGCACTTGCTTGTCGTCCGCCTGTATGGCTTTTGGGGTCAGGTTTTCCCAGGCGCTGTTGTTTTGTGTGGTTGAGGCGGCATATTTGTTGGTATGCTCTTTGACACCGACTAAATCTTTCATAAAGTTTTTGACAATGCGATCTTCCAACGAGTGAAAAGACAACACCGCCAATACACCGCCCACCGACAGCACATGGAGCGCGGCCGACAGGGCTTGCCTCAATTCGTTGAGTTCGTCATTGACATAAATGCGCAGGGCTTGAAAAGTGCGCGTGGCGGAGTCAATGCCGTTGCTGTGGGGCATCACTGCGTGTATGGCGTTGGCCAGTTGTAGTGTGGTGGTAAAGGGGGCAGTTTGCCGCTGTTGCACAATCTTGTGCGCAATACGCCGCGAGGCCTTCTCTTCGCCATAGGTAAAAATGATGTCAGCCAGTTGCTTTTCCGGATAGGTATTGACAATGTCTTGCGCCGTCAGCCCCGATTGCCCCATGCGCATATCTAACGGACCGTCCTTTTGAAAGGAAAAACCACGCTCGGGCGTGTCTATCTGCATAGACGAGACGCCAATGTCCAAGACAACGCCATCCACCGCACGCTTCGGCAAAGTGTCCAGGCGGCTGAAGGTGGTGTGGTGCAGTTCCAGGCGGTCGGGATATTGCTTTTGCAGGGCTTGCCCACCCTGTATGGCGGTAATGTCACGGTCAATAGCAATCACATGCGTGTCGTCAGCGGCTTGTAAGATGGCGCGCGTATAGCCGCCTCCGCCGAAAGTTCCGTCGATATACCATCCTCCTGATTTAACGTTAAGCACAGACAACACAGAATCAAGGAGAACGGGTATATGAGTCATCTTTTGGATCCTGTGGCGTTAGCGCGCGCTTTTACGCGTGCGCTGATTTGTTTTTGTGCTTTTTCGTATAACTGCGGATTCCACAGTTGAAAGGTCTTGCCACGTCCGATAAAGACCGCGCTGTCAGCCAGTCGGGCATGCTGTAACAGTTTTTGGGTCAGCAAAATCCGTCCGGTGCTGTCCGGTTGAAAGACTTTGGCTTGTGAGAATATTGCCGATGTCCAATCTGATTGCTGTTCGGAAAACAGGCCGAAGGTGTCATCAATCTTGTCCGCCATTTGCTCTAATACCGACAGGCAGACGCCCTCAATACAGGGGGAAGTGGGCGAGGGATACAGGACCAACTCGCTTTTCTTGGCGCTGATTACGGCACGATAGTCCGCAGGAATCGAGACGCGTCCTTTCGCATCCACCTTGCCGTAAATTGTGTCTAAAAACAACGAATTTGCCATTGATCCTCTGTCCGACTCTGATTTTTTTATTATGGTTTCTTATGGGATAACATGGGATAAGATGGATGTCAAGAAAAAATAATCATTTTTTTCAAAAAAAATGCCGCCGGTCAAAAAGAGGACATATGTATGCAAAAAAGAGTAGATTTTCGTCTATGTTTTGTTTATACTGACAACAAATAGACAAGGAGAGACCGATGAAAAAATACATAATAGCGCTTGTTTTGCTCTGTTCTTTGACCGCTTGCGGCACGATTAAAAGCCTGCAGGCCGAATCAGATTCCGTGATGCCTTACCGTAATCACCAAACGCACTTTGTCAGTAAGCCCTATAAGATTATCGGACGTGTGCGCAGTGAGCACGCGCGCTTGTGCTTTTTGGCCGATTTGGTATGTTTCGGTAATGCGTTTATCTATGATGACCTGTTGGAGCAGGGCAAAAAGAAGGGCGGCAATGAAGTTATCAATGTCGTGAAAGAGACGCAGGGCATCTCGCCGCTGTGGTTTTTGCTGTTTTCGTATGAGAAAACAGTGGCCAATGGTCTGACGATTTATATTCAGCCGGAAGATAAGCGTTAAAGCGAATTAGGACTTGTCTTCACGCCCAAACAAGCGGGACCAGAAGGAACGATGTTTGGCCTTTTTCTGCGGGCGAGCTTTGCCATGTTGTTCGTCGTATATTTCCTTTAATGATTGCCGATAGGCGGCATACTCATCAGCCTTGTTGACCAAGGGGCGTGTTGCACATGTATCCAGGTAGCGGATGACTGCTGCGGCTATTTTGTTTTTTTCTTTCTGTTCGGCTTTTTGAGTTGCTTCTTTTAACATACGAATAGCTCCTTTATTATGTTTGTGCGCGTGTTGTTGCGCCAGTTGCAGGGGGATGAGCCCTTGTTTGTTACGGGCCAAAGGGTTGGCTCCGTTGTTCAGATAGGCAGCGAGTTTGTCCTCGGTCAGTAAATCAGAGTCGGCCTCGTGGTGCAAGGGGGTATCTTTGTTGTCGTCGGCTGCATTGATATCGGCCCCATGCTTGGCTAACCCATCAACCATATAACCCTCGGTCTGAAATTGAGAAACATAAGCCAGTTTTGTGCGGCCGTACTTGTCCCGATTGTTGATGCCCTCATTGATGTCCTTTTCTTCTAATAAAAACTGTTCGAACAAAAAGGGCGTCATGTCGGGCTCTTTTAAGGCTTCCATAAAATAGTCCTGGTCTTCGCGTGCGCCGGGTGGAAGTATCTTTTTGACCATAATGTTCCTGCCGATGTTATCAACTTAAGGTCTGTATTATACACGAAATAGCGGAAAAAATCAAGTGTTTTTCTGTTCGGCAGTGGGGGAGAAGGAAAATAAAACTTGTCTTTCGTTGGTGTTTGTGCTATACCATAGGGCGCAAGCGCTTGTAGCTCAGCTGGATAGAGCGTCGCCCTCCGAAGGCGAAGGTCGTGAGTTCGAATCTCGCCAAGCGCGCCATTTTTGAAAAAAATGCTTGCCATCATCCGCAAAATAGAGTATAAGGATGTTCATTGGGCTGTCGCCAAGTGGTAAGGCAACGGGTTTTGATCCCGTCATTCGTTGGTTCGAATCCAGCCAGCCCAGCCAATAAATAAACCGTCCGTTTGGGCGGTTTTTTATTGGGTTAGT
>JAGDDD010000020.1 GCA_017958225.1 Alphaproteobacteria bacterium | reverse complement strand
TTTTTTATATTTTTTTCACTTAACGTCGGAACTAGTTGTAATTCGCCCATAGACGCATTTTGAACAGCCTTGACCGACCCGAAATGTTGTAACAAGGCTTTTTGCTTTTTTGGCCCTATCCCCTGGATATCTTTGAGCCACTCATGCATTTGTTCACGTGACCGCTTCGCCCGATGAGAGCCAATCGCAAACCGGTGTGCCTCATCCCTCAACCTTTGAATAAAGAACAATAAGGGGCTGTTATGTTCCAGCACAATCGGCTCTTTTTGCGTCAGGGTATATAAAACCTCGTTGCCGGCATTTCTGTCTTCGCCTTTGGCAACACCTACAATACAGACAGGCGCGTCACCCAGAACGGATTCAACCGCATGGATTTGCCCCTTGCCGCCGTCAATGAACATCAATTCGGGCAAGTTATCGGTGTGTATCAGCCGACGGGCCAACACTTCCCGCATCATTGCAAAATCGTCATTAGTGGCAGCGCGTTGAATGTTGTAGCGCCGGTAAAGTGATTTTTGAAAACCTTTGGATGTAGCGGCAATCATAGCACCGACAGCGGCCGTTCCCTGTAAATGACTGTTATCATACACTTCTATCTTGTCAATATGATCCAGCCCAAACAGGTCAGCCAGTTGCTCAAAATACATTTTCTGCGTTTGTTCGTCGGTCATAGAACGCAACAAGCCATTTTTCGCATTTTGCTCCGCCTGCTCCAACAAGTGTTTGCGGGCTCCTTTAGGATGAGATTGTATCTTCACACTGTGACCGGCCAACGAACTTAAGGCCTGTTCCACCACCCGGATATTGTCCATTTCGGGAGACACAAAGACCGCATGCGGCGGCTGAATCTCCTGGTAAAACTGGCCGATAACCTGCTCTACCAGTTGCGCATCCGAAATATCATCCAAGTGCTCCAACAGAATATCATGTGTGCCCTGCGGGCTGCCATGCCGATAAAACAAGATATGCGCTAAAGCGGTCTTGCCCTGCCTATACAAAGCCATAAAGTCGGCGTCCAGTTGGCTGGTTGGTTGCGTATCGGCATAGGCTTGAATATGGTTGAGCAAGGCAATTTTGTTGCGCAGAGTTAAAGCCTGTTCATATTGTTGTTGCTCACTGGCCTGTTGCATTTGTGTTTTTAGCAGGTCTTGAAGATGTCGGCTTTTACCTGCTAAAAAGTCCTTGGCCTGTGCCACATTGGTTAGGTAATCTTGCTTGGAAATACACTGTGTGCAGGGCGCAGAACACCGCTTGATCTGATAAAGCAAACAAGGCCGCGTCCGATTGCTAAACACCGAGTTTTTACAACTCCTCAACCCAAAAATTTTTTGCAAGTTTAACAAAACTTCATGCACAGCCTCGGCCGACGCATAAGGCCCGAAATATTGCCCCTCGTTGCGTTGTTTGCCTCTATATTTAAAAATACGCGGGCATGGGTCATTGGAAATACAAACAAATGGAAAACTCTTGTCATCCTTTAATAAAATATTGTAATAAGGCTTATACTTTTTAATAAGAGCATTTTCCAACAAAAAGGCTTCGGCTTCAGAGGCAGTTTCCACAACGACAAGGTCATGGACCTGCGCCACCATACGCTGCAAGCGCACCGGCAACCGATCAAATTGTGTATAAAACGACACCCGCTTGGATAAGTCTTTTGCCTTGCCTACATAAAGCACCTTCCCCGTTTTGTCCAACATACGATAGACACCGGGGTGGTGGGATAAATGCGCATGCTTTTGTTTCAGCCGCGCTAAGCCTGTGGCAATACTCATTTACGTTTAGATGTCCTGCCCTTTTTGACCAACGGTTGGCCCGCTGCCATTTTCCAACAAGCCGGCGAGCGCAACAAACGCAAAGCCAACAAACTGATTTCATGTCCAAATTCGGGCGGTAACCGCTTCTTGAACTTGTCAAAATAGGCTGTCTGTTGCATGATGTCCGTCATACCGATATCTCTGTCCACAGACATTAAATCCAGGTAAGTCGGCTCGGACAAAGACAGGCCTGTCCAGTTCAAATCTTTATAGGCAGGCATCAGGCCTAACGGGCTTTCTACGGCGCCGGCTTTGCCTTGTGTGCGTTCCACAATCCACTGGATTACGCGCATATTTTCGCCATAGCCCGGCCAAATAAACTTGCCTTTACTGTCTTTTCTAAACCAGTTCACGCGGAAAATCAAAGGCATCTGCTGCAATCTGCGCCCTAAATTGAGCCAATGCGAGAAGTAATCGCCCATGTTATAACCGCAGAAAGGCAGCATCGCAAACGGATCGCGGCGAATCTCGCCCATTTTGCCTTCGGCGGCGGCTGTCTTTTCAGAGCCCAACGAGGCAGCCAAATACACGCCATGCGCCCAGTTAAACGACTGATACACCAAAGGTGCGTTGGTGGCTAAACGTCCGCCGAAAATAAAGGCAGAAATCGGCACACCGGCCGGATTTTCCCAATCTTTGTCAATACTCGGGCATTGAGACGCCGGAGCGGTAAAGCGTGAGTTCGGATGAGCAGCCGGACGTCCGCAACCGGGTGTCCAGTCTTGTCCTGTCCAGTCAATCAAATGTTTCGGCGGTGTCGGCGTTAAACCTTCCCACCACACATCCCCGTCATCTGTCAAGGCTACATTGGTAAAGATGCTGTTTTTACGCGCCGCCTCAATGGCATTTTTATTGGTTTTGGCGGATGTGCCAGGCGCCACGCCAAAGAATCCGGCTTCCGGGTTGATGGCATACAGGCGACCATCCTTCGGTTTAATCCAGGCAATATCATCGCCTACCGTTGTCACTTTCCACTTTTTGAAAGATTTAGGCGGTATCAGCATGGCCAAATTGGTTTTTCCGCAAGCACTGGGAAAAGCCGCAGCAATATAAGATTTTTGACCGTCAGGCCCTTGAATCCCGGAAATCAGCATATGCTCCGCCATCCAACCTTCGTCTTTGGCCATCCGCGACGCAATACGTAAAGCCAGGCACTTTTTGCCCAACAGGGCATTGCCGCCATAGCCACTGCCGAACGACATAATCTCACGCGTTTCCGGGAAATGCGCAATATAAGTATTGTCCGGGTTACAAGGCCAGGCCACATCCTCTTGGTTGAGTTTTAAAGGTGCGCCCACAGAGTGCAAACAGGGCACGAAAAAGCCTTTGGGCCCTAACACTTTCCAAACGGCCTTACCCATGCGGGTCATAATACGCATATTCGCAACGACATAAGCAGAGTCGGTAATTTCAACGCCGATTTGCGCAATATCCGAGCCCAAAGGACCCATAGAGAACGGAATCACATACATGGTCCGCCCGCGCATACAATTCTTATACAGTCTGCGCAACCTGCGTTTCATTTTGGACGGTGCGCACCAATTGTTTGTCGGACCAGCATCTTCCTTCTTTTCGGAGCAAATAAAAGTTCTGGCTTCAACACGCGCCACATCTTTCGGGTTAGAACGGGCCAAATAACTGTTGGGACGTTTGCGCGGATTGAGCTTGATAAATGTGCCCTTTTCTTCCAACTGGCGGCACAACTTATCATATTCGGCCTGCGAACCATCGCACCAATAGATTTTTTCCGGTTGGCACAGACGAGCCACCTTTAAGACCCAATCAATGACGCCCTGATGTTTTGTCGGTAATGTATCAGCCATGGTTATTTCCCCTTTTTGTTGTTGTTTTTAGATATCATAGAACGGAGTTGTTTAAGAATCAAGATTATTTTTAATTTTTTCCTTGCAGGTTTTCTTTTTTTTACCTAGTATATGAACAGTGTCTTTTATATAACGGAGAAATCAATGAAAAATATTATGAATACAATGAATCTTGTCAAAAAAGCACAAGAGGTCCAAGCAGAAATTGCTTCTATTCAAAGACAGTTGGCCGAACAGTCTGTTACGGGTAAAGCCTCTAATGGTGCTGTCCAGGTCACAATGACCGGCAAAATGGTGCCGCAAGCAGTCAAGATTCAACCGGATTTGTTGCAACAGGTGGATGCGGAGACTTTGGAAGATTTGATTTTGGTGGCCTTGAAAGATGCTAAGAAAGCGGCCGATATGGCAACAGAAGAAGCTTTCAGCGAATTGAAAAGACGTTATAACTTGCCTGATAACTTTGATATGTTCTCGTAAATCTTATGTCCGACACGCACGCCATTGATTCGTTAGTCCAGATTTTAAGTAAATTGCCGGCCTTAGGACCCCGTTCGGCGCGTCGGGCCGTGCTTTATTTACTAAAGAAGAAAACGACTCATATGGCATCTTTGATTGAAGCGCTACAAGATGTATACGAGCATGTCCAGCCTTGCCCCATATGCGGCAATATGGATTCGCAATCACCCTGCCACATTTGTGCGGATCCCAGACGAGACGATACCCAATTATGCGTTGTCCAAGATGTGTCAGATTTATGGGCGCTGGAGCGCGCACATATATATAAAGGAAGATATCATGTTCTGGGTGGTGTTCTGTCAGCCTTGGACGGAATCGGCCCGGATGAGTTGAACTTGTCCGCTTTACTAGGCAAGGTCAAAGAACAAAAAGTTAAAGAAGTCATTTTAGCCCTGCCCGCCACTTTGGACGGACAAACCACAGCGCATTATATTGCCGAACTGTTATCGGAAACCGGCGCCCGCGTATCCGGCTTGTCCCGCGGTGTGCCTGTAGGCGGAGAACTTGACTATTTGGACGACGGAACTTTACAAATGGCGTTTAAGACGCGACAAACTATACAGGAGTAACCATGACAGCAATTTCAGATTCCCTTTCACGCTTGCAAGACAATATAGATAAATTGGACGCCGCTCTTATGCGCCTGCAACAGCAACATGAGGAAGATCAAAAGAAAATCAACGAACTGCAAGATGTAATTTCCAATACCTATCAACGCATAGATGATATGCTGACACGTTTGCATCAACCGGAGACAAAATAAATGGCGATTGTCAATTTAAAAATAGCAGATTACAGTTACAAGATTTCCTGCGCGGATGGCCAGGAAGGTCACATTATGGCATTGGCCGACGCCATGAATCAAAAGGCGACCAAACTGATACAGGCGTTGGGCTATATTCCCGAAGGCCAGTTATTGGCGATGATTTGTATTCTGACCGCCCAGGAAGGGTATCAGGCGAAAACCACTCAAGCCACCTCGGAAGAGTTAAACGCAACAGCGCAGCAAATTGACCAACTTTCCGAACGCATTGAGCAAATGACGGCCGGCCTGAAAGAATAAATTATATCTTCGTATTTATTTCTCCTGTCTCTGTGATATTTTTTGCTTGCACAGTGTTTTTTTTGCGCTATCATAGTGCTATATAAGTTTCGGGAGTTCATCATGAAATCAGAGAAAATAAAGGAAGAAACAGCCAAAGTCATTGCCAAGTGGGCGAACAAACGCGGCTCGCTGATTATGGCGTTACATGATATTCAAAATGCTTTTGGCTATATTCCCTGGGTCGCCATGGAAGTTGTGTCTGATACGCTGCATGTGCCTATGGGGCAGATTTATTCCGTTGTCACTTTCTATCATTTCTTCAAGTTAAAATCTCCCGGCAAGATCATTATTTCCTGTTGCGACGGGACCGCCTGTCACTTAAAAGGCAGTGAATCAATTTTATCAGCCTTACAAAATGCGTTAGGTATTCAAGCCGGACAGACAACGCCCGACGGGATGTTTCATTTACAAGTGGTGCGTTGCATGGGCTGTTGTGGCTTAGCCCCTATCGTTGTGGCTAATGGAGAAACACATGGTCGCGTTCAACCGGCCGAGGTATCAAAACTGGTCGCAGAGTGGCGCAAAAAAGCGGAGACAATGCCATGATTTTAACAAAAGAACAAATCCAAAAATTAAAAGCCTTTGGTTGTGTGCAAAAGGAAAAACTGCTAGCCGAAGCGCAACAATTCAAAAAAGAACAAAAAAACAAACAGGTGGCTATTTATGTTTGCGGAGCGACCGGCTGTCAATCGGGTGGCTCGTTGCGCATTTTAGATGCCTTTACGGATACCTTGGAAAGTTTGGAGTTGATGGAGCATGTGCGCTTGGTCAAGACCGGTTGTATGGGCTTGTGCGCCTCTGGTCCCCTAGCTCGTGTTGAAATTAAAGGTCGCGATCCTATTTTGTATAAAGAACTGACGCCTGATGTCGCGCGTCTGATTGTGTCAGAACATATTCGTCCGGCGTTGGAATCTTCTCCCGATAAACCGTTAAAATTATCGCGTTTCTTACACAGTAAAATGTTGTCTTTGGACCTGCCCTTCTTTACAAAACAAAAGAAGGTTGTTCTGCGCCACTCCGGACATACTGATCCGGAAAACTTGGCTGAATATGTGGCTAACGGTGGCTATCAAGCCTTGATGAAATGCCTGACGATGAAACCGCAAGAAGTGCTGCAAATCATCAAAGACAGTGGCTTGCGTGGCCGTGGTGGTGGCGGTTTCCCGACAGGACTGAAATGGGAAAAGTTGGCAGAAGCGCCCCTGGTGGATGGTGAAAAGTTTATCATCTGCAACGGTGATGAAGGCGATCCGGGCGCGTATATGGATTCTTGTATCCTGGGCGGCAGCGCTCACTCAGTCTTGGAAGGTATGATTATTGCCGGTTATGCGACAGGCGCGACGTCCGGTTGGTTTTATGTGCGTGCTGAATATGAACTGGCGATTGAACGCGTTGAATTAGCCTTAAAGCAAGCTAAAAAGGCCGGCATACTGGGTCAATGTATTTTTGGCTCCGACTTTTCGTTTAATGCAGAACTGCGCTATGGTGCCGGTGCTTTTGTGTGCGGGGAAGAAACAGCGCTGATGGCTTCCATAGAAGGCAAACGTGGCACCCCTCACCCACGCCCGCCGTATCCGACACAGGAAGGTTTATTTGGCAAGCCCTCTCTTATTAATAATGTGGAGACTTTGGCCAATGTGCCCGTCATTATCAATAAAGGGGCCGATTGGTTCAAGAAAATGGGCACTAAGACCTCTGCCGGCACAAAAGTTTTTGCACTGACGGGAAAAGTAAAACACTCGGGTTTGGTGGAAGTGCCGATGGGAACGACGTTGGACACGATGGTCAATTTAATTGGTGGTGGCACCAGCTCCGGTCATCCTTTCAAGGCTGTCCAAACGGGTGGTCCGTCGGGCGGTGTGATTCCAGCCAGCGAAATGCACCTGCCTCTCTGTTACGATGCTTTGCGTAATATCGGCTCTATGATGGGTTCCGGCGGTATGATTGTCATGGATAAAGATGACAGTATGGTGGAAATTGCCAAGTTCTATCTGGGCTTTACAGTGGATGAATCCTGTGGCAAATGCGCTCCTTGCCGTATCGGTGGCTATCAAATGCTACAACTGATGAACAAGATTACATCCGGCGAAGGCACGCAAGATGACTTGGATAAACTATTGGAAATCGGGAGCGCCATGAAAAACGCAGCACTGTGCTGTTTGGGACAAACAGCCCCGAACACCGTGTTATCGACCTTAAAGTTCTTTAAGCCTGAA
>JAGDDD010000019.1 GCA_017958225.1 Alphaproteobacteria bacterium | reverse complement strand
TGTTCCTTTAAGGAACTATGATGCTAAACGGGAAGCGAAATATACGCTGTGGACTCGGGGGCGGTACCCGACACCTCCACCATTTACGGGGGTGAACAAGTTTCGACACGCGTCGTAAAGGCTTTTTCTTGTATCCGGTATAGTACCACCGTTATCGGGCTGTTTTTATAAATGCGAATGATAATTTCGCTCCGGTTGCTTTGGCTGCTTAATGTAGCCTAGCGCCACTTCAATCCCTTGAACATTTGAGCGTTTAAGGTGGGGTTTGGGGCTTTCCCAGCAACAGAAAAGTCCCTTTAGAAAGGTCGATTTATGAATTATCATCAGTGGGTCCAAGATGCGTTGCGCGGTGTTGTGAAAAGAGCTTTACAAGAGGCTCAACAGAACGGGCTGCGTGATGGCCATCACTTTATGCTGACCATCGCCACACAGGCCAAGGGCGTTAAAATGCCCGATTTTTTGTATCAGCAATACCCCGATAACATTACGTTGATTTTACAACATGAGTATCGCGATTTAACGGTCAAAGACGACAGTTTTTCTGTGGAATTGGCCTTTAAGGGTGTTTTCTATAAATTGGACATCCCGTTTAATTCTATTTTGGCCTTTATTGATCCGTCTGTCCATTTTGCCTTGCAGTTTATGGATGTGCCGACCGAGCCCGCCGAGCCGAAACAAGCGGAAATTATTCATCTGGACAAGTTACGCAAATGAAAAAACACTCCGTTGTCATTGCCGGTCATGCCACCAGTTTTTCTTTGGAAGATGCTTTTTGGGAAGCTCTCAAGGCGTGTGCGCAACGTCAAAATCTGTCGGTGAGTGCGTTAGTGGCACACATAGATGCGCAGCGAACGGAATCACTGTCCAGTGCTTTGCGCGTGTATGTCTTAAATGACGCCCAACGTTTTCAAAAGCACAAGGCCTAAGCCTATGCGATAAAGCATAAAGGCCGCAAAAGAGTGCTCTTTAATCCAACTAACCAGAATATGAATCGACATCAGGCCGCCGATAAATGTCAGCGCGACAGATACATAAAATTGCGTATCTACCAGATGCCACGGATAGGTGTGTTTTTGATAAGACAATTGAACAAAAGCCCAGCCCGTCGCCGCTAATACGGTCGGCACAGCCAACATCAAAGAAAAGCGCGTGGCGTCTTTGCGCTGTAGGCCGCAGAATCTGCCCATCGTCATGGTAATGCCGGAACGACTGACCCCGGGGAAAATGGATAAACATTGTGCGCAACCGATGAAGAAGGCGTCCTTATAGGTCATGCTTTCCAGTTGCTTTGTTTCGGGCCCGATCAGGTCGCTGAAATACAACAACACACCAAAACCGATAAAATTACATGCCATGAGTAATGTATTGTGCTGTATGGACGATACCAAGATATCCTGGCGAATAAACAGAGCGGCAAAGATAATGGGCAAGGTCGCGACCGCCAACTGTAACCGCAAAGTTTGCGACCAGGACGGCTTGAGCGATAATTTGAAAAACTGGAAGAAATAGTTTTTAAAATACACCATAACCGCCAAGACGGTGCCCAGGTGCATGGCTAAATCTTGTAAAATAACCTGTGGAGATGTCGGGTCAAGACTGCTGGGCGACAGAAAGGCGCGAACTAAGCGCAAGTGAGCGGTCGAACTGATGGGCAGAAACTCCGCAACGCTTTGGATTGCCGATAAAATCAGAGTATCCGAAGTAAAAAAAGACGCCAGCGACTGCATAAATACATATCCAAATATAATTTATTGCTATATACTCTGTAACATATTTTGAAAAAAAACACAAGAGGGCAGATGCATATTTTACGCAACTGGTGGGAACGCTTTCATAACGACAACAGTTCCAGATATAATTTATGGGTTGCCTGTTGCTTTTGTTTTGGTATTGCCGCCTATTTTGCTGTGCCTTTTGAGCCGGCGTTAAGTTGGGTCATCGCCTTGAGCCTGGTTGTCTTGGGCTGTCTGATATTCGTGCGGCGCTGGCCTGTTTTGTGGTGTGCCATCTTGCTGTGTGCTGGTTTCGGTTGGGCGCAGATAGCTGCCTATCAAGCGAAAGCACCAATGGTCCATTGGCGTCATCATCATGTCGCAGTGGAAGGTAAGATCTTGACGCAAGATATTTTGCCCAACGCGCAAAGGCTGACGCTTCAGGTAATGCATATTGACGGGCTGGGAAAAGACAGCACGCCGGAAAGGATTCGTGTGCGCGTCAATGGAACGCATGATTATCACAAGGGTGATATTCTGCAAATGCAGGCCACACTGATGCCGCCCGCGTTACCCTTTATCCCGTCCGGTTATGCTTTCTCGCGTCAGGCTTGGTTTCAAAAAGTAGGTGCGGTCGGTTATGGGACGGCAACGCCCAAAGTGGTGCGCAGTCAAACACGTCCGTCTTTATCCAATACGCGTTTGCGTATTTTACGGCGTATGCGCGAGGTGTTACCCAAAGAGCAAGCCGGCGTGGCTATTCCTTTGGTTGTCGGCGAGCAAGGCACGGTTCTGCCCAAAACGTATCGTATCTATAAAGACGCCGGCATCGCGCATGTGCTGTCTGTGTCCGGTTTGCATTTAAGTTTAATTGGCGGTTTTGTGTTTATGCTGACCCGCTTTCTTTTGACACTTATTCCTTGGTTGGCCTTGCGTCTGCCGGTCAAGAAAATCAGCGCCTTGGTGGCACTTTGCGCGGTGTTCGGCTATCTGCTTTTATCCGGCATGGCGGTTCCGGCACAACGTGCCTTTTTGATG
This sequence comes from Alphaproteobacteria bacterium, assembly GCA_017958225.1. GTDB lineage: Bacteria > Pseudomonadota > Alphaproteobacteria > CAAHEQ01 > UBA3637 > RGIG10359. The sequence continues at coordinate 34,311 of JAGDDD010000019.1, read as the reverse complement.
TTATTGGTGGTGTTCTTGGCCGTGTTGCTAGATCGTCAAGCCTTGTCGATGCGCACCGCCTGTTGGGCCTGTTTTCTGATTTTGTGTATAGCGCCGCAAAGTTTGGTTTCGGCAGGCTTTCAAATGTCGTTTGCGGCCGTGTTTGTGTTGATTGCTGTGTATGAGCGCCTGCAAAAGCCAATCGCAAGTTTTATGCCCAATGGTCCGGCATGGTTGCGGTGGCTGGCTTTGCTTTTTATGGGCTTTTTTATCAGTAATATTGCCGCCGGTGCTGCGACAGGCCTGGTAGCTTTGTATCACTTTCATCAATTGGCGGTTTACAGTATTTTGGGCAATTTCCTGACCAGTTGCCTGTTCGGCTTTGTCATTATGCCCTTGTTGTTCTTTGCTGTCATCCTGATGCCGTTGCACGCGGATACCTATTTGCTGTTGTTGGCGGGTAAGGCGCTGGGTTGGGTCAATAGCCTGGCCGAGTGGGTAGCACAATTGCCGTCTGCCCTGTGGCGCATACCTCAATTGCCGACACTATCGCTGGTGTGTTTTCTGGTGGGTATATTGTGGCTGTGTTTGTGGCGCAGTCGCGAAAGATATTTGGGCGTGCTCCTTATCTTGCTCGGCTTTGTGCCTGGCCTGTCGTATCAAGCGCCCGATATTTTGGTCAGCCAGGGCGGCCAGTTATTTGCCTTTCGTGATGATGCCGATGTGTGGCATTTTTCCTCGGCAACAAAAGAAAAGGCAACGCGTCGTGCCTGGTTAGAAAGTTTAGGCAAAGATCCGGACAAGGCTGTGGATGCCTCTGTCGCACCCGGTCCTTATACGATTCAAGGCAGGCGCGTGTCTTTCAATCCGGCTCAATGTCAGGGGGAAGATTTGGTGTTTTTATGGAACGAGCAACCTTGCGATGCCAAACAGGTCATCGGCCGGCGCGCCTTATGGAAAAAAGGCACGCATGCGGTATGGCTGAAAAATCAGGACATTCACATTACAACCGCTAAAGACGGCCTGTCACATCGTTACTGGTCAGCTTATTGAAAGTGGTCCAGGAAGGCCTTGACGAACTGTTGCTGTTCGGGGAATTGGCGTTTCAATTGTTCGGCCAATAACACGTCTTTGTTACCCGAAGAATACAGGCGCAGATACGGGCCTAAACCGGACAAATCAATATCTAAAATCACAGACTCTTGATCGCGTTTAATCAAAATACCATGCGGCATATTGAACTCTTTACCCAAAATAAAGCTCAACTCACGCGGAGTCAGCGACCAACCGGCATAGTCGGCCGGCATAGCCTGGTCATTCGGGAAGAAAATCTTTGTCGGGCATTGACCACGCACCACATCACCCAAGCCGGCATTTTCCAAGAAACTGGGCTGCTGGAAGGCGCACAGGAAGGCCTGACGTTTTTTACGACCTTCGCGCAAACCTTTGATGAACTCGTCTTTAAACATCGGGTGTTCCAACATTGGCGCAGTTTCGTCGATCATCACCAAAGACGGTGTGCCTTTGGCTGTCGCAACTGCTTGAATACGATACATCAGGTAACTGATGACGGCCGGCGCCAAGACGGGATCTTGGAAAATATAGGTAAAGTCAAAGGCCATATACTGATAAGCATTGACGTCCAGGTTATCTTCCACCGAGTTAAAAATACGTCCATAAACATCATCTTGCACCCAACGGGTCAAGGCGGAACGCATAGGCGAAGTTGGCGCAAAGCAACTGGTGTGCAGGTTCTTTAACACACGTTCTTCGGGGCGCAAGTAATCGTAAGAAGTGGTAACCGCGCGAGCAATTTCCTGTAAGGACATATCGTCGGTGCGGCCTGTGATGTTGCTCAACCAACTGCGCAAGAAGGCACGGGCATACGGTGTATCTTCCATAGCAAATGGGTTCAAGGTTGTGGCGGCTTCGTCGCCTTCAAAACGAATATAGGGCGCATCTAACGCCAGAGCAAAAATCTTGGCACCATTACCGCGGTCAAAGAAATAAACGTTCAGGTCGGGGAAGCGCATCGCCTGGCCGGCCAAGAACGAGAACAACGTTGTTTTACCTTTACCCGTCGGACCGATAACAACCGCGTGGGCCGTGGCATAAGGCTCGGACGACACGTGGAATTGGAAAGCGTAAGGCGTGCCCATCACCGTGCTGAAATACGAGACCGGCACATTACCCCAGTCAGATTTCATCAAACCGGTAGCGGTGGTGTTTAAACCAAGCGCACAAGCGACCACTCGGGACAGATATAAAAATGTTTTAGGATACACATCATAGGTCGGGAATTGAGCAAAGAAGGCCGGTTGAGCCCCCCAGCTTTCGCGGGAAGGCGTGATATCAAACAGGCGGCAAATACGTTCCACCTCTTCTTGCCCGTATTGGACTTCCTCTTTTGAGCCGAACAGATAGATGGTCATGGCATAACGGTCAAGCGTTTGCGCATCTTCATCCGACGGATCCAATTTAGTTAAGGCTTTGGAATATTGCTGATAAACACCGACAGACGGGCTGGTAATGCGGGCCTGTGTCTGTTGTTGCATCAGCAACGCATTGGCTTTAGCGTAAGGCATCGGGTTGATGTTATGCGTGATGGTCAATTCGACATCCAAACTGGACAACGATTCAATCATTTGTTCGTTCATAAAATCGCCGGGCTTGCGAATACCGATGACCGCGCAATATTTTTCGCGATCTCCCGAAAAGAAACGAATCAGTCCCTCATCTTTTGTAAAATGAATAGCATCCGCGGTCAGCAACGAGTTCAGCAGGTCGCCGGTGTTGTTGCCGATGACCGGTTGCGGACGCGTGACCGGACTAGCTAAACGCGCAAACAACCAGAACGGGCTTTTATCCCGATGCTTGTGTGGCGTCTTTTCAGAAATCAAGACGGGAGAATAGTCGGCCAAAATAGAGGTCAGAGCATCCGAAGCTTGAGCCAAATCGCGCATGGCACTTTTACGGTCGTTCACAGACAATATAATATAGTGTTTGTTTGTGAACACACGATCCAAGGCATTCATCCACATATTAGAAATGGTTTTGGTCACGAAGTTCTTTTGCGTGTTGGTCTTGTCCAACTTGACCAATTCACGCATCGTGATAACGCGCGCAATGATTTCCGTTTCAGCCATGGAGTCCAGCCAACGTTTGCGCATCTCGACCAGGTTTTGTCTATCTTCCGGTGTTAAAAGTGTCAAATCCAGGCCGCGCACTTCAAACACGCGGGCTAAAGAGCCATTTTTGCAATGGATGGTGGCGCCGTCGGGATCAAGGCTGGAAAAGGGGAGAAAGTCGGCAACGCGTGTTTCTTTGGGGTAGGGCAACAGCAAGGCGCCTATTTTGGTAATCAAAGCAGCAGCAAAGGCAACAGCAGACAAAACGCCGATGGCGGTTACGAGCATGGTCGGCCCGGCGGCTGTATTGGTTATCATAGCAATGATGCTTGTTTCATCCATAGTATTCTCTCTTTATATTTAAGGGGCCAACTTTCGCCCTGGTTGTTTGTAAATAGCATGATAGACGCGTATGAAGCGCCCTTGGCTTTTTAACATGGTGGATAAGTGTGGTTCCTTTAAGCCGGCGACAATCAACAGCAAATGCACAATGACAATAGAAATCAGATTGACTAAAGGGTTCATATCAAAAATAGCAATCGTCAATAAGGCTATGGGGAACTGTAGGCCGATATTTGCCAAGGCGGGCACTTGCGGCGCCCACAGGAAACGCGGCGGCATAGCAACTGACTTTAAAATAGGCTCATCCATGATTCTTCCCTTTCTTATATCGTATCATAAACATTTTTTCTGTGAATACAAGTTTTTTTATTTAGGTCAAAAATCTAATGAAAAGAAACGATAAAAAAGCATTTTATTAACCATATATTCATTTTTTGCCTTTTAAAATGCAAAAAGAATATAAATTGACCTGTCCTGTGCGGGTTGGATTTGGCTGTAAAAATGTAGGGTATGCAAATGAAACAGAAGACCAACATTATTTATCAACATGCTTTCTGGGTCGTGTCCTGTTTGGGTGTGTTGTTATCAACAACCTCTCTGGCACAGGCACATACACGTTGGCTGGTGGTGGACTCTTTGCAGGCAGAAGGAGATGCCGATGTAACAGAGGTGGCCGATAATGTGATAGATCCTCAACCGGTGGAAACGAATCAGTTGGAAGATGAGTTTTGGTCTGAAGCTTTGCAAAATGTAGAAGTGTCGTCTGCTTTGGAAACAGATGAAGATATCCCGACATTGACCGCGGAAGGCAGTTTTATTTTGCCGACCTATATTTTACCGGAAGCCGATGCGCGCGCCAATGTGGCAAAACCGGCGGTGGTTGATGGGTCTAATCCTTGGAGACAGGATGGTGTAGTCGTTGGAGAAGCGACGGTTGTTGAGACGCCGACTTTGGAGAATGTGGAACAGCAATACGCACAGACAGAAAATCTGCTTGCGCAAACATCTACGCAACTGGAAACCATCGAGGCGCGTATTCGTGACTTGCAGGCGATGAATGCTCAAATGGCGCAGGCAACGCAAGATGCGGTCGATGCCGAAACAGAACGGTTGGCCGAGGCTTTGCCTAAAGCACAGCCGGCAGAACCGGTGGCCGAGGAAGTGGTTGAGGAAGTGGTGGCGCAACCGGCTCAACCGCAAGAGGTCGCAAAAGTAGCCAGTGCTGAAGTGGCGGCGGCTGAGGGTGAAGTTGAGGCGCAAAAAGAACAAATCGAAGACACCAAAGAAAAAATTGCCAAACTGCAACAAACCGTCGAATATGCCGGCTTGCAGGTGGCTTATCAGGATACTACGGCTTTGCTGAACAATACAGCCAAAAAGTTGAAAAATCTGGAAAACGATTTGACGCAGCTCAAACAAACAGAGGCGGATACGCAGAAAGCCAAACTGGTTGAAGATCAGCGTCAAAAAACGGCCGAATTGCTGACGGTAACGACGGCTCAACTGGAATCTGTGGAAAAGCGAATGGCTGCTTTGGATGCGCAGGAAAACGAGCTGAAAGAAAAATTAGAAGCGGAAAAGACAAAAGAGGCAGCGGTTGAGGCGACGGCCGAGACAACGCCTGCCTTTGACCCGTATGGACGCCGTGCCCGCGCTGTGGAACAACAAAAAGAAATCTTAGCGCAAGAGCGGGCCGCAACAGCTCAAAAGACTTTGCCGACCATGCAGGTGGCCGACGCTACGGCAGCCCAGATTCAAAATGCGGCCGAGGCTTTGGCTAACGCAACAGCACGCCTAGAGGCTTTAGAGGCGCGTTTAAACGCCACATCGCCACGTGAAACGAATCTTGCAGTGGCGGCGCCTTGCCCGCCGAAACGTCCTTGGTTGTTGCCGGTAGAGGCTATAGAGGAAGAGGCTTCGGATACGCCGGAAGACAATACAATTGCGGCGAACATCCCGACGGTCAAAGATACTTATGTGGATCGCGTTTTGCAGGCAATCGATCGGTTCGAAAAGAATCGCACGGCGGCCACCTATGCTGACGACGTGATGTTGAGAACGATTCCGAACGAAATCAAGATCAATTTCCAACCCGGACGGGCTGATTTGTCTGCGCAGGCTTTGAAGTGGATACGTGTGTTCTCGGCAGCGATGAAGCATAAAGCGCAAAATGCGATAGAGATTCGTCTGGGTATGCAGCAACTTGAATTACAGGCCAGACGATTCGCTTTGCTGAAAGCAGCCTTATTAAATAATGGTGTCTCGCCTCGACAGATTCGTTTCACGCTGACAAACAGAGATAATGATTCAGTTATTTTGCGTGTGATTCCTTTGGTCCAAGACGTTGATTTGCAACAGGTAGACACGCAAACAGGACAAAAAATAAAACAGGTGGTATATCAATGGTAAAAAAAAGACTTGCCAAAATATATACAATTTGTTAATAATTGTATTCTATAAAAGGAATAAACATGAATGGGTAGAAATATCCGAATTGACATTAAACAGAAAGTTGGAGAGTAAATTATGAAAAAACACTTGTTAACCGTTCCTACAATGTTGGTTATGGCTGTGCTGTCGGGCTGTTATAGCACGCAACCGCGGTGCGCTTCCGGTTTTTGCTCGGAAGATGCAGACGTGATTGAGGTGAAAACAACGACACAGTCTGTTTATGTAGAGCCCGCGCCTGCGTTGGTGCGTGAAGACATTGCCGTATCTCAACCGGCCAAAGCTCCTTGCACGGCGCCTGTTGATTTGCAGAGTGGAACGTCGGCTTGTGCAGCGCCTGTGACAGTGGCCGCCGCACCCAAAGCCCCCGCGCCGGTGGCTCAACCGTTGGTTGCCCCGCGTGTCCAACCTGTTGATGCCAAAGATGTGCCGGAAGATGCGTTAGTTGAACCCATGGTTATCAAACAATCTCCAACGCCATGCCAACAAAAACCGTCTTGCTTGTGCACAGCGCCTTGCCCGTGTCCGGAAGATGCGACCGCTTGTGCGCCGGCTCCTCAAGCGCCTGCCGCTCCGTGCGGTTGCGCTAAACCCGAGGAAGCCAAGCCGGAAGTGAAGGCTGAACCTTCGGAACAAGACAAGATTTTGCAAGAAATGCAAGAATTACAAGCACAAAGAGAGGCTTTATCTGCAGAAAAAGCACAGTTAGAGGCTCAATTAAAGAGTTACAAGACGACAGAAAAAACTTCTGTTACCGTCAGAGATTGGGTGGCCGCCGAGGGTGTGACCTTGCGGACACTGTTGACAGAGTGGGGTGACGCTGCCGGTTGGCGCGTGATCTGGAATATGGATCGTGACTACACACTGGAAGCCAGTGCGACTTTCCGTGGCCGTTTCGTGGATGTGGCCTCGGCTTTGGTCCGTTCCTTCGCCAGAGCGACACCTGCACCGAAAGCGGTCTTTTACCAAGGCAACAAAGTGTTAGTTGTCAGCACAAGGGAGGATGAAAATGCAGAGTAATACAAAGTTTTGCTTGTTAGGGGCTGTGCTTGTCGCGTTGGCGGGTTGTATCCCTGTGCAGCACGTGGACGAGACGGCAGAATATGTCGAAACAGTCTATGGCGATGTCAGCGAATTGGTGGAAGTCGCCAAGATCCCTGATCGTGCAGAGCCTGTGGATACGGTTGTTACCAAAGAAGACATTTGGTTAGGCCAAGACAGCTTCAAGATTGTCGGCGGTGAAAAATTGCCGGCCGAACTCGATTCGCAAGACTCCATTACAATTGCCATCAACGACCCCGTCGATTTAGTGACCTTGGTTGATGAATTGCGCAATGTAACAGGCCTGCGTTACTCAATCGAAGAGTTGCGCGCGGCTGATAAGTTACCGACCGAGACAATTACCGTCAATTATGAAGGCACGTTGTCCGGCTTGTTAGACTATATCTCCAACAAATATTCGATTTGGTGGCGTTATCGCAAAGGCGAAGTGTCCTTCTATGATCAAGAAACACGCGTCTTTACTGTGTATGCTTTGCCGGTAAGCGATACGTCTTTGTCGGCCAGTTTGTCCGGAACGCCGAACTCCAGCGAAGGCTCCGCCTCCACATTGTCGATGAGCACCTCGGTGGCGTTGAGCGTTTGGGAGCAAATTGAAGAAGGTTTGACCTTGGTCATGGGCTCCTTCAGCGATCAAAAGAGCATCAACAAAACATCAGGCACAATCACAGTGACGGCGCCTCCGTTTGTTATTCAAAAGGTGGCTCGTTATATTCAAGACTTGAACGAGAAAATGTCACGTCAGGTGGCCATTTCTGTGAAGGTGTTGTCTGTGTCCTTGTCCTCTGATGATAAATACGGCTTAGATTTGACAGCGGCCTTCAAAAACCACAAATTAGGCGCTAACTTTAGTTCGTCCTTTGTGGCTGGTGCAAACTTGCCGGGTTCTTTGAGCATGCAGTTGATTGACCCGAAGAGCAAGTGGTATGGAACTGAAGGCATTATTGAAGCGATTTCCACACAAGGAAAAACCGCTTTGCTGACCAGCACTTCTGTGACGACTTTAAACAACAAAGTCGCGCCGGTGCAAGTAACGACACAAAAGAGTTATGTTGCCAGCACGGAAATTCAAAAAGATTCCAACGGTGATGGTGGTTACGACGTAACGGTCCAATTGACACCGGAAGTGTTGAACTATGGTTTCACCATGGAATTGTTGCCGCGCATTTTGGATAACGGTCGCTTGATCTTGTTGTTCACAATGACCTTGACAGACTTGGTATCCTTGGAAAACTTCTCATCCGACGGTTCTTCTGTTGACCCGGATGTGCCCAACAGCGACAGCTCTTCCGGTAGCGATAGCAGTGAAGAAGGCGAAACGACTGCGGAGACAGATAGTTCTGTGACAACAGTTCAATTGCCGACATTACAGACACGCGGCTTCGTCCAAGAAATCGCCATGCGCTCTGGTTCAACCTTGGTCTTGACCGGTTTCGAAACCATTCAAGCCAGAACAACCACATCAGGTATTGGCCAACCGAAGTTGTCAATTTTGGGCGGACAAGCCTATGCCCAGGAAGACAGAAATGTGTTAGTCATCCTGTTAACGCCTGAGATTTTGGTCTCTCCGTTGGCGCCTGAATCAAGAATGGAGCATTTCTAGGAGCATAAAAGATGGCTGAGATGAAAGACAATTCATCTGAACGGACATATCGTTTCGCCCTGCCGACACAGGCAGGAGAGGCGCCCGCTCAAGTTGAGCAAACGCCTCCGGAAACGCCGTCTGCTGCAGCGCAAGCTGAGCCTCCGGCGGCTCCTGTGCCTGAGCTGGCGGAAGATGTGCCCGAGGAAGAGACGGAAGACACCAAACTGGTGATTAAAGTCGGCAAGACCAATTACGCTGTAGGCCTGTTTTGGCAGCCTATTCAAGATGCGGACGACCCGATTGAAGAAATCAGTCAGACGATGGAAACAGATCCGGAGTTTGACCTGTATTGCACACATTTTGGTCGCGCCCCGCAGTATGCGATTGGTAAACGTTCCAGAGGGCATTCCGAACGTCAGGTCGTGGCGGGTATTGCTCTGTTGGATGCTTTGTCGGATCAGTCGTCCTTCTTGGCTGTTTTCAAAGTTGATGAGGGTTGGTGGTTTATCGCCGCTCGTAACGATTTGATCTTGGCGGAAAACGATGTGCTCTATACATCGGAAGAAGATGCCAAGAACGCTTTCTTCTCTATGTTGTCCGTGCCTGATTGGGGCTATAAAATTGCGCCGCAGTCTTGGCATGTTGAGGGCACCGAAGAAATGGATTTGGAAGAGTTGTTGCGCAATTCTTTGCAAGTCCATCTGATGAGTTTGGGCGCTATGCGCAGCACCAAAATCTTGATTGGTGTGGCCTTGATTATCATTATCCTGTTGTGCGGCGTTGTTTATGGTCTTTACAGATTGTTGCAGATTACGCCGACCGAAAAGGTTGATTTTAAGCCGGAAGCGCCGGCACAGACAGATATTAAACCTGTTGCGCCTCAGCAAGACGAGGCGAAGCCTTGGGAACAATTGGTCAAAATCGAACCCTTCTTGGAACGCTGCCTGAATTATTCGATGCAGTTAAAGAGTTTGATCGTCCCGGGATGGGGCTTGGGCGAAATCGTCTGCACGCCGGAACAAATCACGACTCGTTGGGATAAAACCTGGGAAAAAGGTGGTCGTCTGGCGTGGTTAGAGTCCGCTTACAAAGAATACAAGATTGATGCCAAAGTTGTTGAAAAGCGCATCAATGAAACCGGAACTTCTGCAGAAGTCGTTGTCCATTATGCAACACCGTTGCCGACAGACGCATCTACACCTACCGCTCCTTTGAAAGAGTTGGAGCAAGAGATGGTGGATATTTCGCAAGCGTTGAGCGTGCCGATGCAGCTGTCCGTGGGCGAAAAACGAATCGGTCCTGCCGAGGAAACACAGAAACAATCAGAAGATGTGATTCCGGCTCGACAGAGTTACAGATATTTGGCGTTCTCGTTCTCGTCGCCATTTGATCCGCCCGCTTGGGAAACCTTTTTCGAGAAATTTACAGCAATGGAGCTGGTGAAGATTACCTATCAACCAAGATCTGAATCAGCTTTGAACAATAACTGGAGTTATGAGGGAAGAATCTATGAAAAATAAGGACAATAAATTATGCATTGCAGCCGTTGTGGCATGTGCAGCGATGGGTGCCTTTTCTGTTCAAGCGCAAGAAAGCGAAAGCATTGATGTTGCTGAGCCCTATCTGCGTGAGGAAACACAAGAGCGTGTGGATTTTCCGTTGCGTCCTTCTTTAGGCACGCCGGTCGAAGCCGAATTGCCCAGCTTGACGGACAGCCCGATTCGTGAGCCCTCTCCGATGGAGATTTCGACAAGCAAGAACGCCACCCCGTCTGAACAGTTGTTGGGTCGTATTACCAGTGAGGTCTTCCATGAAATGGCGGACTTGGAACGTGGTAACGTGTTCTTGAAATTGCAAACGGAACGTGAAACCTTGAAGAACGATTTGGAAGCCTTGAAAGCCAAATATCGTCAAGCCCGTTTGGACGAAATCGAAAAACGCGAAAGCGTGATTCGGACCCGTGTGGAATGGATGCAGGAACAAGAACGTATCCGCCAAGAGATTTTGGAAAAACAAAAGCAGTTAGACCTGTTGGATCAACAACGTGAAGTGGCCAATTTGCAAAAAACAGAACGTTTGATGGCGTTGTCTCAAAAACGCCCGAGCACGCCTGTGCAGACAACCACACCGAAAAACATCACGGTGGATGCATCAGATCCGTCCGCTCCGGAAGTGACCGAGGTGGATACCGACGTTGAAGACTCTTTTGTTTCTCCTGTGGTTCCTTCCTTCTTGTCAGAATTGACCATCTTGGACATCAAGGGTGTCAAGAACAAACTGACAGCGCGCGTCTATGACAAATCCGGCAAGATTTTCACCTTGAAGAAAGGCGATATCTTCGGCATAGATTATGTCGTCAAAGACATCACCAAAAATGAAGTTGTCTTTGTGTATGGCGATCAGGAAGAAGTTTTGCGGATGGGACAACCCACAATACCTGTCAATGTAGACTAATAGGGTATAGGGGGACTTGGTATGGCGGATCTGCAAAGCCCAAATACGCAGGCAACGAGCCCCATGTCAGAGGTTTCCGATAAACCATCTGTGAAGGGGTCGGTTGCGCCGGCACGTGGTGGCTCTGTCGCTCCACGCTTCAAAGGATCTGTCGCCCCTCAACGCAAAGGCAATTCTACCCAAAAAAATAATTCTACCCCTGTGGAGACAGCACCGGCGGACGAATCGCCGGCCAAAGATGTGCCTCCTGTTGAAGAAAAGCAACCAGAGATAGCCAAAGACGATATTGTGGCCGCGCACAAGGATGAAACGCCGTCTGTGCCAACAGAGCCGGAAAAAGTGCCTGTGGAGTCGGTTCCGTCGACCGTAACAGAAGAAGTCGGACCGCGTCGCAAAGAGACATCCTTGCCGATGGACAAGATTCCTGCAGAATTATTACGCAAACCTAAAGAGGCTGAAAAAGAGCCACAAGCGGAAGACGTAGCAAAAGACGCTCCAGCCGCAGAAGGCAAAGACAAACAAACGCCACAAGGTATTATGCCGCCGGCTCGTGATACGACCGGTCGAACGACTCGTTTGGTGACGACATCAGAAATCTCGGTGTCTTCATTGTTTGCCGATGGTAACGAGTGTGTGACCGCGCCGGGCGGGGCTGTGCCTTTGCGTGAAGATTTGCGCTTGTTGTTAGCCTTGTTCTCTAACGGGCGTTTCTTGGTGGCCGACCAATATCAAAATGATGGTCGTGTCATGTCCTTTAAGGCCTATGCCAAAAAGCATCGCTTACAGATAGGCGAGCCCGAAATTGTGACGATGGCCGTTATCAGCGCCATTTACGATTATGCGGCCAAGAAAAATGTTGTGGTAACGCGTGCCGAAGCGATTGACGATCAAATCGTGATGCAGCAAAACTTTGTGACGGTGGTGCAAAGAGCGGCCGAGTTACGCGCTTCCGATATTCACGTGATTGTGTCCACAGACGTGACAACAATTCTGTATCGTGTAGACGGTATGCTTCAACTGGCGATGGAATACAAAGCCGAGTGGGGAGAAGCCTTCGTGCGTGCGGCCTTTGCGTCGGCGGATATTTCCGATGCGAACTACGCACAAAATGAATATCAGGCGGCTCAAAAGTCAGGCGATACGCCTTTGCGTGGCTCTCAAGGGCGGTTGCGTTTGCCCCGAGAAGTCTTGGCTATTCGTATGCAGTTTAACCCGATTGCTTTCGGCTCTCGCTATGTCGTCTTGCGTTTGTTGTATGCGGATACGGCAGGCTCTATCAACGATCCGGCGAGCAATCTGTTGGCGTTAGGCTTTACGCCGGAAGAAAATGATATGTTCTATCGTCTGCGGGCGATTCCTATTGGCTTGGTGTTCGTGTCCGGTCCGACCGGTTCCGGTAAATCAACAACCTTACAACGCAATATGATTAACTTGTTGCGCGAACGTAATAATGAAATCAACCTGATTACAGTGGAAGACCCGCCTGAATATCCTATTCCGGGTGCGCGGCAAATGCCTGTGACGAACGCGACTGTGGAAGAAGTCAAGGAACGCGAATTCACAAAGGCCTTGTCAGCGGCGTTGCGTTCTGACCCGGATATGATGATGATCGGTGAAATTCGAACCCTGTCAGCAGCGAACTTGGCTTTCCAAGGCGCTTTGTCAGGCCATGGCGTGTGGACAACCGTCCATGCGAACAGTGCGCCGGCGACGTTAAGCCGTTTGAAAGATATCGGTGTGGAAGACTTTAAGTTGGAAGATCCCAGCCTGGTGCGCGGCTTGATGGCTCAACGTTTGTTTAGAACTTTGTGCCCGCATTGTCGTGTGCCGGTGTCTCAACAACCGAAACATCCGTCGGTGCAAAGGTTGCGGACCGCCTTGGGTGATATCGGTATGGAAAAAGCCTATCTGCGTGGCGTCGGATGCCCGCATTGTGCCCACCGTGGTGTGATTGGTCGAACCGTGGTTGGTGAGTTCTTGTTGCCGGATTCAACCTTCCTCAAGTTGATGTTAAAAGGCGAGACTTATAAGGCGATTGAACACTGGATTTCTGATTTAGGCGGAAAAACCTTGAAAGATAATGCCATAACGCGTATGCTAAATGGCACAATAGATATTGAAGAAGTTGAACGTTGGACGGGGTTGCTTGATGAACCCCCAGTATATTAAGGAGACGACACATGGTAGGAAAAAGCCCTAAGCCGCATAAAAACGCCAAACGCTTTGAGATAACTTATGCACAATTTATGGTCAAGCACAGTATTTCTGAACGCTTGCGTGTGTATCGTAAGTTGGCGTCTTTGCTAAGAAACCGCTTCTCCTTGATGGATGCGTTAGAACGTATGTATAACATCGCTTCCGATAACGGAAAAAATATCCACGATTCGATGGCGGTGGCGATTTCGGCTTGGATGCGCGCCGTTCAAAACGGTGAAAGTTTTTCTATGGCTTTGCGTGGTTGGGCGCCTCAAAACGAATTGTTGATGTTGTCCGTCGGTGATATTGCCAACTTGGATGATGCTTTGGACAACCTGGTGAAAGTGGTGGAAAGCGTCAAGCGTATGAAAGAGCCTATCGTTGGTGCTATTGCTTATCCGTTGTTCTTGATGTTCGCGACCACCTTGATTATTTGGGCCGTGGGTGAATTCATGGTGCCGCCGATGGTGGAGGCCGTGCCGAACTTGGTGTGGAGAGGACAAGGTGCGACTTTGGTGGCGTTGTCTGCTTGGGTGCGCGAAAATACATTGGTCTTGTTCTCTATCTTGCCGATATTCGTCATCTTGATTGCGTTGACATTGCCACGTTGGAAAGGGCATTTGCGCGCTTCCATGGATAATATTCCGCCTTGGTCGTTGTATCGTATCATGGTCGGTGTGTCGTGGTTGATGTCTTTGGCCGCTTTGGTCAAATCCGGAACACCGGTGTCCAAATCGTTGCGTATTTTGCGTTCAGACGCTTCGCCTTATTTGCTTTACAGAATTGACAGAACATTGGCTTACGTCAGCAACGGTGAAAACTTGGGTGATGCGTTGGCCATGACGGGTTTAAACTTCCCGGATAAAGAAGTGGTCGGTGACTTGCAGATTTATTCAGAATTGGATAACTTCGCGGCCGCGTTGGATCAAATGGCTAACGAGTGGTTGGAAGACAGTATCCGTTCTATTGAGCAAAAGGCAGCCTTGTTAAACTCTATCGCTATTTTGTTCATCGCTTTGGTCGTGGCGTGGGTCGTCATGGGCACCTTCTCCATGCAAGATCAACTTACATCCAGCATGGGTGTCTAATCTTTGGCGACGGGCGAAGGCGCCGGCTGTTGCGGCGTAATGCGAATACTGACCAGTTGATTTCCTTGTTTATTGATGACTTGGAAAGTATAGCCATAAAAACTGTAAGGAATATCCTGTCGGGGAATCCGCTCTGTTTCATATAACAGAAGGCCGGCCAAGGTCGAGGCTTGCTCATCCGGCAAGTTCCATCCGAATTGACGATTGAGATCGCGCAAAGGATAACTGCCATCCGCAATAACGCTACCATCCTTTTGCATTTGCGCAAACAAGCCATTGTTGCTGGTGCGATCCGTCTCATCCACAATGTCGCCGACGATTTCTTCCAACACATCTTCCAATGTCACCAAGCCTTGCAGAACACCATATTCATCTATCACCAAAGCAAAGTGCTCGCGACGCTGTTTGAACGCCTGAAGTTGCTTTAAAACAGAAGTTGTGTTGAGCACAAACCAAGGGGCCATCAGGGCTTTTTCTAAACACTGATCTTGCGTGCGCGGATCGGACAACAGGCGGAAAAAGACTTTAGCGTGTAAAACACCGACAATTTTGTCCGGCGATTTTTCCCACATAGGCACACGCGTATAAGGGCAGGCGGCAATTTGCTGTTTTAACTCGCTCAAAGGTGTGTCAATGTTAAAGGACACCATCTGCTTTCTGTGCGTCATAATGTCGTCCAAAATGACCTCATCCAACTCCAACACGCTTTTCAACATCGGGCGTTGAGATTTAATGTCGGCACCATTGTGCTGTTCCAAGGCGCCTTTCAGTTCCAATTTGGCCGAGGTGGCAAAATGTTCGCGGCGCAACAGGCCTAAACTTTTCATCAAACTGCGCACCAAAGCGTTCAGAAAAACCAAAATCGGCGCCAGAATATAGGTAAAAACCGCCAAAGGTTGTGCGCCAAACAGAGCAATACGATTGGGATTGCGAATAGCAAAACTTTTGGGGATAATTTCACAGAAAATCAGCACCAAAAAACTGACGCCAAAGGTGGCCGCCAAGACGCCCCAATACCGTCCGAACAAAGAAACGCACAAGGCTGTGCACACCGCCGTCAGCGTAATATTGACGACATTATTGCCAAACAAAATCACGCTAAGAAAGCGATCCGGATTTTGCCGCAATTTCAGCACGGTTTTTGCCGAGCGACTGCCTTCTTTGGCTAACGCCCGCATACGTATGTCCGATACTGCGGTAAAAGCGGTTTCTGTAGCGGAAAAGAAGAAAGACAGGACAATGCAGATGATTAAAACAAGTATCGGCGTGGTCATCTAGGTTCTCTTTGTATAAAATGCGCCTTTTCCAACAGGGATAATAAGCGCCGGCTGGTGTAAGTGATCGATTCTTGCTTCGAATCCAACACCAAATCGGCTTTGGCATAGAGCGGGTAATACTCCTGTATCAGATGCGCGACGGCTTTTTGATTGTCTTGCGCGGGAATCAAGGGGCGGTGATTGCGTCCTTGTGTGCGCTTGCTGATTAAATCGGCATCCGCGCGAATCCAAACGGAAATCGCGTATTGTTTGGCCAGTTTGCGTGTTTTTTCCGACAGAAAAGCCCCGCCACCGGAAGACAAAACGCACGGCTCTCCCTTTAATAAGCGCGCCATAATGCGCTCTTCTCCGGCGCGAAATTCATCTTCGCCATAGGTGGCAAACAGGTCAGATATACTGCATCCGGAAGCTTTTTCAATTTCCTTGTCGCTATCCACAAAGGGCAGGTTTAATTTCTTGGCCAACTGTTTGCCCAACGTGGTCTTGCCGCACCCCATCATGCCGACCAATAAAATAATCTTGTTATGTGCCAGTTTGAACATGTGTTTATCTATTGACAAAATAATCTATTTGTTATTACAATACTACGACAAAAGAAACTTGTCCAGTAAAAGAGTGAAAAATGGAAAAACAAAATAAACGCAAATTATTCAAAATAGTCATTTTATTGGTTGTCGCTTGGGCGCTGTATGTGGCATTTTGGGATATTCCCGTCCAACAGACCACCCAAACGCAAACTTTCTCCGCAGAAGTGTTGCAGAACGAATAAGGCGTGTGTTTTCGGCACACGAACGTGCGATGGCGGATTATACAGAAGCATTTTTACAAGTCATGGTGGCAGAACGGGGAGCCAGTGCCTGCACCATTGCCGCCTATAAATCTGATTTAGACCACTTTGCCGAGTTTTTGCGTCCGCGCCACGCGACCTTATTGAGCGCAGACAGCGCGGATATTCAAGCGTATTTACGGGCAACCGCTCAACATCATATTTCCTCTAAAACACAAGCACGGCGGTTGTCGGCCCTGCGCGAGTTTTACCGTTATCTGTATTCGGAAAATGTGCGCAAAGATAACCCTGTTGATTTGGTGGATGCGCCTAAAGCCGAAAAATCTTTGCCGAAATATTTATCCGAAGACGAGGTCACTTTGTTGCTGGAAGGCTGTGAGCCTTTGCGTTTGAAGGCACAATTAGAGATGTTGTATGCATCCGGCCTGCGTGTGTCCGAGTTGGTATCTCTGCCTTTGTCGGCTGTGCTCAAAGACAGTTCTGTTTTGACAGTAACGGGCAAGGGGTCAAAACAACGCATGGTGCCTTTGAACGAGCCGGCGCGACAGGCGTTGCGTCAATGGTTGGTGGAGCGGGAAGCCCATTTGAGCCGTCCGTCCAAGTGGCTGTTCCCATCGTCGGCGCGCCAAGGCTATATGACGAGGGATACCTTTTTCAAAGAGTTAAAAAAACGGGCCATGTTGGTGGGTATCGACCCCGCCCGCGTGTCTCCACACGTGTTGCGCCACTCGTTTGCCAGCCATCTGATTGCGCATGATGCTGATTTGCGCTCTGTCCAAAAAATGCTAGGGCATGCGGACATTTCCACCACCGAGATTTATACGCACGTCTTGCAGGAAAGATTGCAAAAAATGCTTACCCAAAATCATCCCTTGTCAAAGGCGCATAAAATTTGATATAATCCGGCTATGCACATATTGGACAGATACATTTTCAAACAACTTGTGGTCGGCTTCTTGTTGATAGCCTTGGGCTTGACGACGCTGATTTGGCTGTCCCAAAGTTTGCGCATGATTGACTGGATCGTCAATAAAGGCGTGGCCATCGGCCTGTTTATTCATTTGACTTTGTTGGCGTTACCCAACTTTGTGGCCATCATTACGCCGATTGCCTTTTTTGTGACGGTGATGTTTGTGTATCATCGTCTGTTGTCCGATAAAGAATTGGTCGTGATGAAGGCGTGCGGTATGAATCTGTGGCAACTTATTCGTCCGGCCTTTTGGTTAGCGACGGTCTTGGTGGTGTGCGGCTATATTATGACGTTGTGGCTGATTCCCAGTTCTATCACCCAATTTAAGCACTTGCAGTTCAAGATCCGTAACGGGTTGGTCCATGTGTCGATTCAGGAAGGTATTTTCAATGTTCTGCCGAACAATTTTGTTGTCTATACGCGCGTGTTCAAGCCGTCGGGCGAGTTAAAAGGCATTTTAATTTACGACAGAAGAAACCCACAAAAGCATGTCGTTTTGTCCGCGCAGGAAGGTATTTTTATGCCGACGGAAGAGGCTATTCATATTCAAATGACGCATGGCAAACGCTTTGAATATGACAAAGAAAAAGGCATCTTTTCGTCATTGAGTTTTGATAAGCAAACCATGGCGTTGGAAAACAAAGAAAGTGTGCGCCAACGGATGCCCGGCGAGGCAGAATTGCCACTGCATGTGCTTTTAACCGCAACGGAAAAAGGCAACGGGCTGTCCGCCAAAGACGTGCGCGAATATCGTGTGGAAGCGGTAGAACGCTTGACACGACCGCTTTATGCGTATGTGTATTTGTTCGTGGGCTTGTTCCCGCTTTTATTGGGGTATTATAATCGACGAGGGCAGGCCTCGCGCATATATTTTGCGGTCATTTCGGTTATTTTACTGCAATCGTTTGCCATCGGCTTTTCTAATTTGTCGCAAAAGAATCTGTGGTGTCTGTCGCTGATGGTGTTGAACATTTTAGTGCCTATCGGCTTGGGCGTGTGGATCTTGTGCGCGCATCCGGAACGCCTTTTGAAACGTTGGTTTAAGGCTTTTATGTGCCTGGCCTTGATTGTGGCAGGAACGCAGGCGCAAGCGGCGTCCAACAGCCTATTGCCGAACACCATCCACAAAGGCCAAAACGAGTTCGTGCAAGATACGACGATGGATAAAACGATGCCGGTCGATTTTGAAGCGGACGCGGTTTCCTATGATGAAAAAAAAGAAATTGTGACGGCGTCCGGACATGTCATCGTGCGTCAAGGCGCTACGGTTTTAACCGCTGATGAATTGATTTATCAAAAAAAGACAGATCGCATGATGGCCAAAGGTCATGTAGAATTGACGCGCCCTGACGGTGTGCGGGTGTCTTCGGATGAATTGGAATTGTCGGGCGATTTGAAGCAAGGTGCGGTCTCGGCAACAGAAATGCGCCTGGCCGACGGCTCCACATTTATTGCGCAAAATATTCATCGTGAAGATGCGGGCAATACGACGGTTTTGTCGGATGTGTCCTTTACGCCTTGCACTTATTGTTGCGGGAAATCGCCTTTGTGGCGTGTGGATGCCAGCGAAATTATTCACGATAAGCAGGAGCAGGAGTTCACCTATAAACACGCGCTGTTGTATGCGAAAAAAGTGCCGGTGTTTTATTGGCCTTATCTGCGTTATCCGGATTTTCAAGTTAAACGCAAAACGGGCTTTTTGTTCCCTAGCTTATCTCATGGGCGTGAGTTGGGCATGGGCATTGAAACGCCGTTCTTTTGGGCCTTGACAGATGCGCAGGATGTGACGCTGTATCCGACATGGTCCGTAACACATACACCTTTGATGCAAGGCACGTATCGCGGTTTGTATAATGAAAGCACACTCAATGTCAATTTTTCGGGCACTCAGGACAAAGACGGGGCGAACCAGGGCCATATTGACGCTTTCTATGAGTGGGATATCAACGACGCTTTCCGCTTTAAAGGGCAGTTGTTTCGGACAAGCTCCAACAGTTATTTCAGACGCTATCCGTTGCGCGACATAGATGATGAAGATCCCTGGATTGCCAGTTATGCGCATTTAGATTACTTCGGACAACAAGATTATGCATATGCGCGCTTTTTATCTTTCCAAAGTTTGCGTCGCAATATTTCTTCAGACACGATGCCTTATGTGCCGCAATTTAATTACCAATACACGACCAAGCCTTTCTGGAACGGGTTGTATGCCACCACTTTGGTCAACGGCGCCGGTGTTTATACACAACAAAACCCGGACTCGTCACGCCTGACGTTACAACAATCTTTTACCTTGCCTTATGTTTTTGATAACGGACTTTTGATGGACACGGTGTTGCTCGGTCGTGCCGACGGTTATTCCGTGCATGTGGCGCGTAACGACGATACACAGGCCAGCCGCTTATATTCCAATATATCCGCAAAGTTGCGCTATCCGTGGATGCAAAGCGGCGACAATTATTCGCAAGTTTTAGAGCCGATTGTGATGGGTGTGTTTGCGCCCAACACAAAAACGCGCAGGGTCATTCCTAACGAAGATAGCGTTGATTTTGAATTAGACGATGCCAATTTGTTCTTACCCAATCGGTATGCCGGCTTTGACCGCGTGGAAACGGGCTCTCGCGTCAATTATGGTATGCAGTGGAGTTATTTCGGCCCGGACAGTTTGTCCATATCGGCCATGGTCGGACAATCGTATCGTATTCGTGAAGGCGAAAAACCGCCACGCAACAGTGGGCTTGATAATTATTTTTCCTCTTATGTCGGTCGCGTTTATGTCGATTACAAAGATGTGCGTTTGACTTATCGTTTCCGCTTTAATCAAGACAATTTTACACAGGAAAGAAGTTCTTTAGGCTTGTCGGTCGGGCGTGATCCTTTGCGCGTGAGTGTGGAATATCTGTATCAGCCTTCCAGTGCATTTGAACGGGAAAAAATGGAAGAAATCACGGTGGCGGTGGTGTCTAAATTGACGCAAGATTGGTCCATGTTCGGCCGGTATCAATACAACTTTGCCAACGGTGGATCGCCTATTAAAGCCGAAGGGGGTTTGCAATATGAGAACGAGTGCCTTATTTTAGCATTTACAGGGGAAAAAGAGTTCACAAAAGATTCTGATTACAAGGGGGATACCTCTTTCTTTTTTAGAGTATTCTTAAAGACATTGGGTGGTATGTAATGCGTTATGTTTTTTTATTTGTCGGTTTTTTAATGGCACAATGTGCCTTCGCGGGCGAGGTTTTGCGCCTGGTCAATGACGAGGTGATTTCTGATTACGATGTGTCGCAACGGTTAGCCATGCGCCGCGCCTTTGATCCGCAAGTCAAAGACAACAAAGCCACACGTCAAAAAGTGTTGGAAGATTTGGTGGATGAAAAACTGAAAATACAGGCCGCCAAGCAACTCAACCTAGAAGTGTCGGATGCCGAAGTGGAACAGGCGATTGTCTATTTGGCCGGGCAAAATCAGATACAGCCGGAAAAGCTCAAGGCGAATTTAGCCAAACAGGGCGTTGCGATGGAAACCTTGCAGGCACAAACGCGCGCGGACTTGTTATGGTTGCGCTATATGCAACATCAACAGGTTAAAGCCGAGGATATTTCCGCCAAGCAAATTAAAAAATTGCGGGACAGTATTAAAAAGGATATGAGTGCAGATCGGTATTTGCTGAGCGTGATTTATATTCCTTATGGGAAAAACAAAGAGCAGGCCGAACAGAAAGCACAGGAGGCTTTTAATGCCGTTGTGCAGGGCGAATCTTTTTCTCAAATTGCACAAAAATATTCGTCGGGCGTGCATGCCAAAGCCGGTGGTGATTTAGGTTGGGTGAAGGCCGATACGTTGGATGCCCTATTGCAAAAAGTGGTGGCGGTGATGAATGTCGGTCAATTGTCAAAGCCTGTGGCCGGCAAGTCCGGTTATTATATTGCCCTGTTGCGTGAAAAAATGCCCGGGATGACCTCATCAGAAATGACCTCGGTCGTTTTAAGTCAGATTTTGGTGCCTAAAGATCAAATCGACATGGTGGCTAATGCGGTCAAGATGGCGCAAAATTGCGAACAATTCAACGAGCTGGCCAAACAATACGGTGCGCCCGGGTCGGGGCCTGTGGGCGATGTCGTCGTGGAACGCGTGCCGCCGGAAATGGCCGGAATTTTGGAGCAAACGCCGATGCGGACAGCGTCAGAGCCGATACAGACGCCGACAGAGTTTGTTATTTTTATGAAATGCGACCAACGTCAAATATCCGTGATGCCGGATGATAAAGTCTTGCGTCAGCGGTTGGAAATGGAATCTTTGGAAAAACAATCCAACGACTTGCTGAAAGAATTGAGACAACAAGCGGTGATAGAGTAACCTATGTCCTATTTAAATGAAGTCATTACCCGATATCAACTCCGAGCCAAAAAATCATTGGGGCAGAACTTCATTTTAGATACGCAATTGCTGGACAAATTGGCGCGCTTGGCCTTGGGGCAAACACAACCGAAGTGCATTTTTGAAGTCGGTGCCGGGCCCGGCGGGCTGACGCGTGCTTTGTTGGACAACAGCAAGGCGCCTGTTTATGTGGTGGAAAAAGACGACCGTTGTGTGCAAGCACTGCAGGAATTATCGGCGCAATATCCGCAACGCCTGACCGTTTATGCACAAGATGCTTTGACTTTCTCTGAGGCGCAATTGGGTCAAAAAATCGTTGTGGCAGCGAACCTGCCTTATAATGTGGGCACACTTTTGTTGGTCAAATGGCTCAAAGAAATTGACTTATTTGAGCGCTTGACGTTGATGTTTCAAAAAGAGGTCGCTGAGCATATGACGGCTCAAGTGGGCGAGAAAGCCTATGGCCGTCTGTCCGTGCTTGTGCAGTGGCTATGTGATGTGTCTGTCCTGACGACGTTGCCACCTTCCGTTTTTACGCCGGCGCCGAAAGTTTATTCGTCTTTTGTGCAGCTGATACCAAAAGCGCATCCGTTTGATGTGTCGTTTGAGGCGTTGGAAAAAACGACACGCGCTGCCTTTTCGCAAAGACGCAAGATGTTGCGTTCGTCGCTGAAATCGTTGGGCGATCCGGAACAGTTATGCCAGGCCGCCGGTGTGCCTTCGTCATTGCGCGCGGAAGATGTGTCGGTCGAGGCTTTTTGTCGCATGGCGCGTTTTGTGCAGGAGAACAAGCTATGCTGACAGATTGTGAGGACGGTTTATTGCTGGCGGTGCGTGTTGTGCCGAATGCGAAAAGAGAGGAAATCGCGGGTGTTTGGAACGACACACATTTGAAAATTGCCTTGCGGGCGCCGGCGCATGACGACAAAGCCAACAAAGCGCTGGTCGAGTTTTTAGCCGACTATTTGCACACATCCAAACAAAAAATTATTTTGGTCAGCGGACATAAACAACGCACCAAACAAATTAAAATTATAACCACAGATTCTCAACAAAAGGGGGAGTATAGACAATGCCTGATACCATCATCTTAAACGGAAAAGAATTGGCGCAAGAGTTAAATCAAACTTTGGCGGAAACGATTAAAAACAGCGGCGTAACGCCCTTGTTGGCGGTGATTACGGTGGGCGACAACCCGGCCAGTCAGGTCTATGTGCGCAATAAACGCAAAGCCGCGCAGGATGTCGGTATTCAAACGCAGGAATATCATTTGAACGCCGATACAAAACAGGAAAGTATTGTGGCTTTGATACAGGAACTGAACGAAAGTGAAAAAGTCAATGCCATTTTGTTGCAACTGCCGGTGCCGGAGCATTTGAATCCGACAGTTTTAATTGAGGCGATTTCTCCACAAAAAGACGTAGATGGCCTGACCTCATATAATGCGGGCGGCTTGTTGTCCGGACGACAACTGTTTGTGCCTTGCACACCGCGCGCCTGCCTCTATCTGTTACAAAAAGCGTTGCCGACTTTGGATGGCTTGCATGCGGTCATTTTGGGTCGCTCGGCCTTGGTGGGGCGTCCGTTGGCCAGTTTATTGCTGCAACACAATTGCACGGTAACGGTGGCACACTCTCACAGTCAGCATATGTCGGATATTTTGAAAACGGCGGACATTATTATTTCGGCTGCGGGCAAACCGGGCTTGCTGCACAAAGAGGATGTGAAAGTCGGTGCTGCGGTGATTGATGTCGGTATCAACCGCTTGTCTGACGGCAAAATTGTCGGCGATGTTCTGTTTTTGGAAATGTTGAATCATGCCGGCTGTATCACGCCTGTGCCCGGCGGTGTCGGGCCTTTGACGGTGGCGATGTTGCTACAAAATACCTGGTTGGCGACGCAAAGGCAAAAAAGCGGGCATACGGATATCGCTCTTTTGTAAAAAATGCTTGACGCGGCAGATAAAGTATTGCACAATACTTCACAATAGGGTTGCAGTTACGGAGGAAATGGATGAAAAATCATAACATAGTCAAGACGTTTTGCATGGCCTGCTTTGGGTTGAGCATGAGCACGACTGTATGGGCCGGCGTGCCTGTGATGGACGTGCAGAACGAAGAAAGTTTGATGGAGCAAACCAAAAACACCATGGCGCAATTGCTCCAATTGACGCAATTGATTAAATCCACAACATCAGTGGCCTCGGCTTTGATGTCCGGCAACTTTTCCGGCTTGGATCAGTTGGAAGATATTTTGGGCGACGAACTTTTGAAAGACTATTTACCGACGTTTGGTATAGACGCCGAGGCTTTAAGTGGCTTTTTGGGGGGCGCGGATTGGCGCGAACTGAAAGCATTAGGCAAGCAAGGTATGCAGCTTTACAAAGACGGCAAAGGCATTTGGAAAGATGTCAACGGTGCGATTAAAAAGGGTAAAGGTTTGGCCGGTCAGTTCCGCAAAATCAATGGTAAAAGCGCGGTCTCTTTGGGCACAAAAATTATTAAAAACAACCTGTTTGCCAAAGATTTGCAAGATTTGAGCCCGGATGGCTTGGAGGCTTTGCTGTCGCGTCGAAACGAGGCGCTCAAGCACGCAACGTCGGCCGGTTATGCGTTGGCGCTAACGGCTCAACAGGAGGCCGCTTCCTTGCCGCAAGACAAATTGTCCTCTAATTCCAAAGGCAGTGATAAGGCGGACAGCGTTGTCAAACAAATTCGTAACAATACGGGGGCTTTGATGTCCATTGCCACACAAATCAACATGGGCAACCTGTTGTCGGCTTCTAACCTGGAGGTGTTAGCGTCATCAGCCATTGCGAATATGCCGGCGTCTTATCTTTCCGCGCAAGACGACAAAAAGGACAATGATAAAAATGACTCGGACAAGCAGTCAAAGTAGGGGGACGTTATGCTGAAAAGGTGTTCACTCGCCATTTTGTCCATCGTAGTTATGGCCCATAATGCCTATGCGGTCATCGACTGTGTCCGATTGATGGAGAATATGGCCCAATACGTCGAACAGTTCAAGGAAGGCGTGCATACCATGGAAGATATGTATCGCCGCGCCGAAGAAGTCGGCGTGTTGAAATTTTTGGATGATGTCAAGGACATTGCCGATAACACGCAATCAGCTATAGACAAAGCCATGAAGGCCGGTAAAGCCATTCAGCCAGGAAAGGCTGGCGGTTCCTTTACGGGGAAGGAAGATTCGTTGCCTGCCTTGCCGACGCAACCTTATAAACCCGAGGGCAAAGATACGGTCGTGAAGGCAGCTAAACAAGGATTCGCCGGTAAAGAGACGATTACAAAATGGGTCAACAAACAACTGTTCTCTAACGAGCGCACGAAAGATAGCGATCAGCCGACCGAACAGGAAGTTTGGGAGGAAAAACGCAAATTGCTCAACAATATGCGCAATGCGGCCGCCGTTACCAACTATGCCTATGCCGTGATGGTGCAGTTGCGCTTGGAAAATATGTCGTCCGATGAAGAAAAAAGCGCCTTGGAAACCATCTCTAAGGCCAAAACTGAAGCGGAAAAATTGAAAGCATTGGAAAGTTTGCAAAAACGTATTACGACGCGCGTGAACGAGGTCAATAAAATTAAAGCGAAAATAAGTGAATTGGCCGCTCTGGAAGCCATGCAGCTGGACGATGTTGAATTGGAAGAAGACGAGGGACAAAAAGGAGACAAAAAATGAGAAAAATAGGATGGGTTATTGCATTCTCTGCCATTTTGTCTGTCTCTTCGGCACAGGCGGCGGGCATTCCTGTTCGCGATATGATTATGGTCGGAATCAAGACTATGCGCCAGCTGACGGAAGTAGAACGCGCCGTCAAATATGCGGAACAATGGATGAAAAAGGCGGAAGAATTAGCCAAACAAAATGAATATCTGGGCCCGATTATCAAAGAAATACCGGCAATGAAAGAGTTGGGCAAAGACATTAAGAAATTATCGGATGACGTCAACGGCACAAAACGCTTTTTTGAAGATTTGGCCGATAATGGATTCATTCCACAAGAATTTCGTGGTTTGGTCGCTTTTCCGACGGATGTGTCCAAAAGCGTCTTAAAACAATCCGAACAAAAAGATTCAGAGATGACGGAAGAGGGCGTTTTATTCCGTGCATTTCCGACGCATGCTGAAGCGATTGAATATGTGCGCTCGACTTTCTTTACGCCAACGGCGCAACAGTTGACCCCGCTCCGCGCGCAAGATCTTTCTCAAAAACGTTTGCAAATTCAAAAAGAAGTCTATGCGGAAAATTATGCGTATGCTCAAACAGTGAAAACAGACGGGCAGGAAGATTTTGTAAAACGTATGGGACAACTGGCGGAAGAAAATAAACCCAAAGAGGGTGGCAAAGCCGCTTCAAAAGAGGAAGCTAAAGAAGCGGGGGTCGCTTCGGAAGCCAAGGCGTGGGCCGTGAACACATTGGCCTTGAGAAATGCGGTCCAGGAAACCATGGTCAGAGTTGTTTTGGAACAAAGGTTGCTGGAACAAGAAGCCGTCAATGCGCTGGCTGAGCAAGAAGTCGTTTTGATGCAAGATCCCACAAAGAAAGCAACAAAGGGGAAGGAAAAATGAAGAAATTTCTTTTCATCGTATTGTTTACTTTATGCCTGGGAGCTCCGGTTCCGGCGCGTGCCGACGTGCTGTGGTTTAAGATGTTGGATATCATGATTACGCCGTTGCCCGTGGACGATTCCAGTTCCTGGATGAAATTGATTCTCAGTTATTTACAACAAAAAGTGTCATCTTTGTTGGCCGAGCATGAAAACTTTTCCAGTTATTTAAGCGTAGATGGTGTGGTCGCCGCCGGTAAGACCGCTTTTGAGTTGATGGGTGGCAAAGATGAAACGGCAACTGCCTTGATAAATTTATGGACCTCGGCCCGTGATTTGACGAAAGAAGCGCAGGTCGGCATCATTGAGCCTATGCAAAAAATGGCGAAACAGGTCAATAGTGTCAGATCAAAAGTCGAGTCGGCGGTGTCCTCGGTCGGCAAGGCCGGCGGCGCGGGGGGCTCTGGCTCCAAAGGTAAGCAACTCAAGCTAAAGACGTATGTGTCTTACGTAGATATTGCCGAACCCGAACAAAAAGACATTGAACGTAAAATAGAAACGAACGTTGTGGTATCTTTGGACAGCACGCACGCAGGCACGATTTATGAGTTTTCTAAAACAGATTTCTTCAAACAAGAGTCGGCGATTGCGGTGTTGGCGCATGCGATGGAAATGCGTTACCGCCTGAATGAGCTGACAGACTTGCTGGAAGAGCTCAACAAAATGGACGAAAACAAGTTGGTGCAATCGTTCAGCGAAGGGGAAAGCAGCCCCAGCATTACGGGTGATATTTCCGTGAATGCGCAGTTGTATGACATATGGGATAAATTATTGACGTTGGAAGAATTGATTATGGCTCAAAGATTACAACTGAAATCCGGACAGTTAGCGAATCAATACAGTGATAACCCTCTGCCTTCTGTGGCCGATTATCTGTCAGGCGCGGAGGGCGCCAAAGACGGCTCTTCGTCAGCGGGCTTCATCAAAAAGGAGAAATAGGATGTTAAAACAGGTTGCTTTTGGCCTTTTGGCTTTATGTTCCTTTGGTGCGCAGGCGTATGAAGGGGTTTCGCAAGCGACGTCTTACCGGCCTGTTTTTGTGCGTGAGGGCATAGATCGTCCTGTCAAACCTGAGCAGGAAAAGCCGGAGCAAACCTATCAAAACTTACTGGAACAGGTGGTTGATCTGCACAATGCGGCCTATAATTTTACTATGTTTATGGGCAGATTGTCCTCCTATAAAACAGCCAAAATATCTGCCGAAATCAACAATCGCCGTATGGATGATTTTACAAAATGTAATGTCAATTTGTTAGGTCGTTATTTTACCGATCCGAAACAGGTATGGAAAAAGCTGGTCGATGAGATGAAACGTCGCATGCCGCGTGAAACGGCACAACTTTTGCAAGAGGCGGCCAACGGCAATTTGACGGACGATGATTTTGCGGCCTTGTCCGGTATCCCTGCGTTAGAATTGGCCAAGATGTCAAATGAGGAAAAAGAACAATATGCCACGAACAAGTATATCAGCAAATTGGCCTCTCCGACGACCAGTAAACGCGCTGCTATACGTCAAAATATCGGAACGTGGGAAATCGGTCGCGAAATTTTATTAGATTTGTATAGCACTCCGGAAAAGTGGGGCAATCCGAAAGCTAAATTTCCTTTGTGGACGGACGCCAATTTCTTGTTGTTGCATCAGCCGGAACTTATCAAGAAAAAGCGTTGGAATCCGGCGTGGACGGTGGAGTTGAGCAAGCCGTTGCCTTTCCAACAGGAAATTGTTTTGGTGTTGCCGGATGATGCGGCGGGCTTTACCTTTTACCCGAAAGCGCCGTTCCCTTGGAAAGTGTATCAAGAGCTGCAATATGATCCGTATACACCCAATGGGGAAATGGGACGTTGGTTCTTGGTCTTGGGCTCAACGATTTCTTTAAAGGATAACAAAGAAGCCATTTTGGCGTCCAACCGTTTGTCTCAAGAGATTGTGTTGGAAAACGAGCAGGAACAGGCGAACAATGTGTTGCGCTCGGCCAAAGGTTACTTTGATTTTCTGTTAAACACCATTGATGAGGCCAGTCAGCAGGATTTGCCTTTCCCCACGTCTTTGAAGACACAAGGCGTCACCAAGTGGGATAGAAAACAATGGGCCAAGGTGACGGATGAAGATGATTGGAACAGCGTGCGCGCGGCCATCTTGTCCAAAAAAGATGCCTTGATGAAAAAATTAAAAACCGAGCTGGAACAGCAACAAGTGGATTATGCGCCTGTCAATGCGGAACATCCCTCGGATATTCAATTGTTGATGTATGCGTTGGAACAGGATAAAAACGCCGACGTGTTGGTGACGGCCGAGACAGCCAAAGATATTGATACGCGTATCAAGTCGGCTGTGGAAGGTAACGAGTTACAAAAGCTGCAACAAAAAATCAATGCAACCTTGCCTCAACAAATGGAAGAGCGGTGGAGCGAGCAAACCAAACCTTTGGATGAAGACACATGCTTGGGGGACGGTATCTTGAACGCCAACACATTTAATATATCGGATCTATTGAAGTTATGAAGCAAATCCCCTTATCTATAGAGTATGAAAAAAGAATCAACCGCGCCCGCAAATTGTCATGGATTTGCGAAGCTTTTGCGGTGTTATTCTTGAGTATAGGCTTTGTTTTGTGTGTGACATTGATGCGGGCGGCATCCCAAGTGCAGGTCTTATCGCAGCTCATTCCGAAAGATATGCAGGCTTCCGAAGATTTTGTGTTTTCTGACGCCATCAATCAGGATATGTTATTTAAACTGGAATTGGACGAGTTGCTTGTGCGTCGGTTTATTATTTTGCGGCATGAAAATTTCAAAGATGAAGCTTCGGCTATGTTGCGCGTCGGTCCGCGTGGTGAGTTAGCCTCCTTGACGGCGCCCTGGATTTATCGTGATTTTGCCAAACAGTATACAAAAGCCGCGGACGCGGAAGATTTGCCGCGTATTTACACGCAACAACCCCGTTCTACGGTGGAGTTTAAAAAAGTGACACGCAGCCAAGACGTGTGGCAGGTCGAGTTTGATAAAGTTTTCCCCGGCAATAACGGACAAATCGTGCGTCGTGTGCCTTATACGGCGGCCCTTGTGGTCTCTCACATCGATGACTGGGAGCGCTTGACATCAGAGTTAGCTAACCCCTTGGGCTTTATTATCGGGCAATATGATGAACGTATTCAAAAATAATTTGATAAAAATCGTTGTCTTATAAAAATAAAACTGCTATAGTCATCTTATCTAACAATAAAAGAGGTGGAAAACATGAAAAAAGTATGGTTATTCTTATCAATCATTGCCGTTGTGGCTGTGTTGGCAGCTTGCGGATCGATTTATGAGCAACCTCCTGTCGGAATCGGCACGGATTATTCGGAATTGAAAAAGTCTCCGTGTGCATGTTTGGAGGTCGAATTGGCCCCCGGACTGCCTGAATGGTTCTCGTAAAAAAGGAACGGCGGGATGAAAGTTGCTGTCAAAAAAATGGCGCCCAAGAAGGCCTCTGCCGTTAAGGAAGAGGCTGCTGTTGAAGCGCAGACGATAGACGAAACCTCAGAAGAGAATCTGCGGGAGCGTCGTTATCTGTGGACGGCGCGTGCGGCCGCCGTGGTCGCTGTGGGCAGCTTTTGCACGAATATTATTTTGTTGATAGCGTTATTTAATTTATCCCCTCTGGTCAGAACGAATCCGTTCTTTTTAACCTTTCAAAATAAAAATGCGCAAGTCGTTACTATAGAAAAGCCGAACATTGGCGAATCTATCTTGCCGACCATTACGGAAAACATGATTAGGCAATATTTGGTTGCGCGCCACGATATTCCATCGGATACCGTTGAATTGGCAGCGCGGTGGAGCGCGGAAGGTCCTGTGCGTTGGATGTCGTCGGATGCTGTCTTTGCCGAATTTCGGTCAGAAGTGCAATCCGTGCTTAAACGCATTGAAGAAAGTCATTTGACGCGGCAGATTAAGATTGCCAGTGTTTTGAAGCAACAAACAGATTACAGAGGCGTGGAGCTTTGGGTAGCATCCGTTACTTTGACAGAAATGTCGGATGATTCGCCACAGCCCAAAGAAACACATTGGACGGTGGTTTTGCAAGTTGCTTACCAACCGCGTGATGTTATTTGGGCGGACCGGTTGAAAAACCCGTTAGGCTTTAAGGTCAGAGATTATACAATGCAGCGTCAGGATGCTGTGTAGTAAAAAAGGAAAAACAGGCAAATATAAAACGAAATATGTAGCTTTTTTAACAAATTGTTAAAATATACGAGATTATGATGAAAACAGTTATTAACAGATAGAGGGTGGGCAGATGTTCAAATTTAAAAATTCTCTTTTTCTTTGCAGTGCGGCGATGTGCTTATTATCTGGGCCTGTGCTTGCACAACAGAACAGTTCAGAGTATGGCCAATTGACGGATGCCATGGCTCAAACATCCGGCAGCTTCGACTCCATGGATTTGGGTTACTTGACGTCTTTGGGCATGCAACAGAAAGCCTGGAACGACCCCCTACAACACTTGGGCGAAGGTCAATTAAAACCTGGATATTCGCGCTATGTGTGGACGCCGGATGTGGTGTTGCCGTTGCGTTTGCGTGAAGGTATGATGACCTTGATTAACCTGCCGACTTGGGAATTGATTGAAAAAGTGCATATTGGCTCCCCCGAATCTTTTGGCGGTGAAATTGCAGCCCCGAACTCTTTGTTGTTATATGCAGATCCGGCCTTTATCGGTGTGGACAGTAACTTAATCATCTTTGGCCGTTCCGGCAACAGATATGTGTTCTATTTAAGGAGTGAGACCTTCAACACAGACCGTATCACAAATGCGGTGGTGGATGTGTTGGTCAGCCCTAAATATACGCCCGTGGCAGCCGGCGGACAATCGCAGGGCGGTAATGGTGTGACGGTGTCGGCCGCCAATTCTCAATGGGTGGGCAAATCCGGCGGTAGCACATTGACAGCCGGTGGTCCGCAGAATCCGACCATGGGTTTGGCGACAGCAGCCAACGGTCCTAAAAACTGGTTAGAGAACATCCCTGTGGATCCGGAAAAATTCCGCTTTGACATCGATGTGTATATTCCGAATCCGGAAGATTTAGAAATTGCGCCGGAACGCGTATGGCGTGATGACATCTTCACTTACATTGATTTCGGACCTAAAGCCTTGACAATGACGCAACGTCCGGTGGTGCAATTGTTGGTCCAGGATACAGAGACGCCTGTCGGCTTTAGAACAAAAGGCGAACACAGCCGCTTGTTGGTTGTCGAAGGTATTGGCGACATGGTGTTGCGTAACGGACAGCGAGTCGTTTGCCTGAAGTTGCGCAGAGACCCGGCTCAAGGCCTGGAAAACATAGATTATTCCGGCTCGAACGAACGAATCTGGAAAGCCGAACAACCTTCCACGGTTGCGGCAGCCCCGATGACGATGGTGATGGGCGCCGAAGGTCAAGTTTCGAATCCGTATGCGACCGCTGAAGATGCGGACAGAGCTTCACGTCAGTTTGCCGTAACAAGCAATTTGCAGCCTGTTCCTTCGGGAGCGCGCGAATCGACTCAAGCATCTGCGGGCATTTTGGATGTGATGAACAGCATGACCAAAGGCACCGCTGTCCAACCGGCCACTGTGGATAACATCGCGGTTGAGTTAGGTATGGGCACAGATTTGGGTGCTTTGGAAGAGACCTGGGAAAATATTCAGGCGCAAAACAAAGCCTTGCTCAAAGGATATAATCCTTACTACTCAATGGATACCGTTGCCGAAGGCGGCATGCCGGATCTGTTCAGATTGCGGATTGGTCCTGTTGAGGATGTCAAGACGGGCGATGCCTTGTGCAAAAAATTGTCCAGAAAAGGTGTGTCTTGCTCTGTGATCAGAACGCAGTAACAGGAGTGCGATGTTATGGCAGATAAAGACCTACAAGGTTCTTCAGAGCTCTATGTAAAACATTCGACGCAAGTCCTATTCGTGATAGGGCTTGCTGCGCTCGTTTTATTTTTAGTGCTCGTATTTTATTTTGTCCCGGATGTGCAGGATTTCTTCAGAGGCACGAATCAGCCCGTTGGTGTGGCTTCGGCTGTGCCCGAGTTGCGCCCTAGCACCAATCCGTATGATGTCACTCAACCGGACAAAATAGAATATACCGTCGGTGAGATGGGTTTAAGAGCCTCTCCGTCTTTTGTCTACAAATATATGGTGCCCTTGAACACAACCAGTGAAGAGACGGTGGTGTTGACGGCAGAGTATGGAACGATTCGTTTGGGTGGTATGCGTTGGTCGCAAGCGGATGCGCCGGATAATTTCCAGGTGGAGTCTGTGGCCAGCGCCGAGAATCAAATGCCTGCCTGCGCTCTTGATTTAGTGTTGCGTCCGGGTGAATCCTGCCAATTCAAAGTTGTATGGACGCCGAAAAATAAAGCGATTTTATCCAACGATTTGTTGATTGCTTGGAGTGAAGATGCACCGATGGCCTCTTCACAAACATTTGTGTTGCGCGTTTCTGAAAGCTCTTGGGATTCGCAAGATTGTGTTTGTTGCTCCGATGCCAAGGAACCGAAGCTGGTAGAAGATACCGAATTTAACGTATGGCGCGCTTCCGACGGTAAGGTAAAAGACATTATTGCGCCCGACAAGGTGGCGATTGCTTTGGATGGTCGTGTGCTGGGCACAATTCAAGGAACAGAGGTTGTCAACCCCAGCAAAAAGACGGTGGGTCGGATTTTGCCCGATTTGACCGTTGTGGATGAGAACTTAAAGGTTTTGGGCGCAGCCGTGAATATTTTGCCGGTCATGAATGCGAAAGGCGAGGTTATCGGTGAGGTCAAGCCGGACAATTCAGAGTTTGTGCGCGCTGTCAATGCGCAAGATCAGCTGATTGGCTACGTGTTGCCGGATGGATCGGTCGTCAGTGGTCAGCAATTAGTCGGTGTTGTGATGCCTTGGGGTTTGGTCATCAATTATGCGGAGCCTGCCGCCTTGATTGGCGTCACCATGAAAGACGGCTCTGTGATCGATTTGGTCTCCAAAAAGCCCATAGGACGCGTGTTGCCCAGTGGCTTTGTCGTCAGTCAAAGAGGGTCTATTATCGGCGGTGTTGTGCCCAAGGGTGTGCCTATGGCCGACGGATGCCAAAGCCTGGGACAGTTATTGCCGACAGGTGAAATCATCAATGAATATCAACAGCAAACCGGTTTTGTAACGCCTTATGGTCTGGTGATGGATATGAACGCGATTCCGCAAGGGCGAGTCGTGCGTCAAGGCTTGATTTTCAATGAAAATGGTCCGGTTGGCGAAATCAACCCGCAAGGAAGAGTGTCGTTGCCCAACGGAACGATGGCCTGTGTCACCTCTGATGGTTTAATCAAAAACGGTGATCGTGTTACGGGTGGCGTTTTAGCACAAGGACGTGTTGTCGGTTATGATTTGCAAGTGCAGGGCATTACTTTCCCGGATGGCGGTGCCTATTCGGCACGAGGCGTCAGAATGGGAACGGTCCAACCGTCCGGTCGCGTGGTCAATAACGAAAATCGTATGATTGGCTCTGTGATTCCTAAAACAACGGCCATTACGCCGGCTTGTCAATTGTTGGGCTTGATTGACATCAATGGTCAAGTGCTCAACGAACAGGCGCAAATGGTGGGCAATATCAATCCGGAAGGTCAGATTGTCGGTGCAGATAAAAGCGTCATCGGTAAAGCAACGCCTATGGGCGCCTTGGTTGATTTAGGTAAAGAAGGCAAAGGTATTGTCGGTACAGACGGTTATGTCCATACTTCTACCGGCCAGGTTATCGGTTGTGTTTCCGGCTTTAAGGCGGGTAAGGTTGTTGGACCGGTGGTATCAACCGAAGGTCAAGTGTTGGGCTATTACGACGGTAATGAGTGGGCAAAAACTTTACAAGGTGAGATTTTAGGCCGTGTTTTGGCGGACAAAACAGTGTTGGCAGCTGATACAGGTAAAGTCATCGGCGCTGTCATTGTGGCGGGTCA
The DNA here is from genome assembly GCA_017958225.1 of Alphaproteobacteria bacterium. Taxonomy (GTDB): domain Bacteria; phylum Pseudomonadota; class Alphaproteobacteria; order CAAHEQ01; family UBA3637; genus RGIG10359. The sequence goes on along the minus strand of JAGDDD010000019.1, from coordinate 32 downwards.
TCCGGTGATTGATTTGGATGGAAAAGTCATTG
>JAGDDD010000018.1 GCA_017958225.1 Alphaproteobacteria bacterium | reverse complement strand
GTCATTTTCCGTCAAATGCGTCGCGTCTAAAATCGTATCTGAAAAGGTGTGCGCCAAAATGCGTTTTGCCACAGCCTTTATCGCCATAAATCAGAACAAACGGAAACGCCCAACGGTCGGGCGAATCCAGATAAGAGGCGGCTTGTTTGTTGCACTCGGTTACCAAAAAATCTTCCCGTCCGAAAGCCGACAGGCGCAACGGCAACGCAAACGCTAACTGGTTATCTTTCATGTTTGCCCTTGTAAAACGAACTGGCACGATAGGCCTTAATCAGCATACGCAAGGGCACGCCGACAATAATAGTCGCGGGGATAGCTAATAAAACGCCCCAAAAACCGAATAACGAACCACCGGCCAACACAACAAAAATCACCAGTGCCGGCGACAAGCCCACGCGCTTGCCAATCAAATGCGGCGTGAGGATATAACCTTCTAAAATCTGCCCGACCAAAAACACGATTACAACCCATCCGGCCAATGACCAAGACGCCTGTGTGCAGGCCAAAATCAAACTGATGACAAAGCCGGTCAGCACACCCAAATAAGGAATAAAAGCGAACAAGCCGGTCAAGACGCCGACGCCTAACCCTAAATCTAACCCAACCAGGCTCAACGATAAACCGTAATACAGGGCCAACAGCAAACACACCAAACATTGCCCGCGCAAAAATGCCGACAGCAGTGTGTCGATTTCTTTGAACATATTCACGACCGTCGTGAAGTATTTGCGCGGAATTAAATCGCCTGTCGTTTTCATTATCGGCTCCCATCCTGTAAGAAAATAATAAGTCATAATCGGTGTAATCACCAGTGTTGTGGAAATAGATACCAGCAACGAGCCTTGGCTGAACAGGCCGACAATCAGCGAGCCGATTTCATGCATAACAACCAGGCTTTTACCGCTGAGCGTTTGCTGCCACGCCACCACTTGTTCTTTATCAAAATAATCTTGCAACCACAACAAAACAGGCTCGTTTTTTTTCAGCAAGGCATCAATATAGGCCGGCGTCTTTTCCACCAAAAAGAGCAATTGCGCTTGCACAATGGGAATGAAGACAAACAAGACCACCAAAAAGAAACAGACCAGGCAGAACAAAGCCAGGCGCGCGGCGGTCGTTGTGGAATATTTTTTGGACAAGCGCGTCATCAACGGACGCAAAACATAGGCCAAGATAAAGCCTAAAACAAACGGGAAGGCAATGTCTTTCAGCGCCCATATCAAAAAGGCGACGGCGGCTACAATGCCCGCCCAAATCAACCATTTTTTCATTGAGATTCGTCCTCACTCATCAAGGCGCGTGTTTCTTCCTGCGGTTGCACCGGCTTCAACTCGGCTGTTTCTTCGGCTTCAGGCTCGGCCGCCGGAGCTTCTTCTGTCTTAGCCGACTCGCGCAAACGAATCTTTTCGGGCGTCGCCGGCATATCGGTATCGTCATCGCCGACCACCACCGGAAACAAAATCTGTTGAGGCGGCAAAACGCGTGCGTCTTTTTCTTCTTGGGGCACATCCCGACTGGAGCGCAAAACCCAGAAGGAATTATCCGGCATGGCAGACAAGAACAGGTTTTCCTGGTCCATCGCCTTGATAAACACATCCAGTTTGCCGGCAAAATAAACATCTATCTGCGCCTGATCTTTACGCATGGCGCGGACATCATATTTTTTAATCAGTTTGATTTTGTCCAACTGTTCGCGCGTCTTGACCCACTCGGACAAATCTTTAATAGGAACAATAACGGAAATAAATGAGGGCTTGTCAAAATGAACAATATTTCTATCCAACCACATTTTTTCCAGTTGCTTTTGCACCTTCTGCACCAACTTTTCCCAAGGCACGTCCTGTCCCGACGACAAAGGCTGAATCAAAGAAGTTGCGGGCAACAATGTATTTTGAGATGACAAGGGCTTGAACTGCACTTGTATCCTGTCCGGATACCACGTGGCAATCGCCCAGAAAGTTTTTCCGCCCTTCTGTTCGGCTTCAATTTCATCTTCAGATGCGGCAGCGGAAGGCACATAAAGCGGCACGATATCGCTGTTATAAGCGGTCTGCCACGCTTTGACCCAGGGGTCGCCGTCTTGCGTATCGGCCACCGGTCCGTTAAATACGGGCAAGACCCAGCCGGCTTCCATTGTTTGCGCCATATAAGGCACTTCCTTTTCTTCCAGCCAGGCCTTGATTTTTTCCGCATCGAAACGCACATTGACATCCGCTATGTAGCGGACAGGAGATGTTTTTTCATTAGACATGCTGACATCTGACACCCAATTGACGATATCTTCGGCCACAGGCCATTCCAACTGCTGCACGTCTTCAGCGCGCGCTATGCGTTGAATTAAGATCTCAAAGGCTTGCTGTTGCGCTTGGGACAAGGCTTCTTCCCGTGCATGGGTTGAACTGTCCGAGGTCACATCGACAGGCACTTTTGAGACCGAAAAGACATCGGCCTGAGCGGTCAGGCTCAAACATAAAAGACTGCTGAAAAAACAGATCTTCCTTAACATGCTTTTCTCTTAAAATTGAACCTTAATGTTAAGTCCCACTTCTTGCGCATGAACATTGGTGTGGTTCTTTGCACGGCCACCGATACCTTGTTCAGCAAACAAGCTGATAGCAATGCTTTCCACCGGCAAGACCGACACCGCACCATACACGGACGGCATACTCACAGAGCCTTCGGAATCGTAAGAATAGATACCGCGAATATCTGTGGCTAACCATTGTGTCCAAGGTCTGAAGATACCGGCATAACCACTATATTTCGGTTCGTTATCCGAATTGGAACTTTGGAACACGGGCACCTCAATCGAAGCACCCACATAGGTATCGATATCGCATTGGCAGCATGAGCAGAAATCCTTTTTCACATCTGCAAACAACGCTTTGTATTCACCTTCACCTTGCACGCCATGTCCTCTTTGTTGTAAGTATTGGACTGTCGCTAAAATCGGGAAACTGCCGGAAAACAGATTGTATTTTCCGCCAACGCTCCAATTTTCATTGTGATGTTCTTTTTCTGTCACGCCCAACTCTTTTTTTCGTGTCCAAGCATTGCCGCCGGTCACAAAAACTTCGGCATCTTCTGTAACACCATATTCAACGCCGACTTCTGCATCACGCGCCCAACCCTTAACCGGATTAATTTTCGCACGGGACATACCGCCTTCAACTTCGGCTGCCCATTGGTTTTTTTGCGGCATGTAAAACGGACTGGCCAAATTCTTGGACGTTCCACAAACTTGCCCACTTGCCCAAGCCGGCATCGCCGCCAACAGACAAGCGCCCATAATTAATTGTTTTTTCATGAATACTCCTTTTGTTATGGTTTATAACCTTATGCAGTATAACGCCAAGAGTTTTTTTTGACAAGCCCTATATTAAATCAAAGAGCAAACCGCCATTTATGGGGTTACTTTCCTTGAGGAGCACCTGCACTTTTTGCCCGATATGATACACGCGGCGATTCCTTTGGCGTAAGGTTTGTGTTTTCTCATTATATTCAAAGCGGCCGGCCAAATGCGACAGCGGAATCAGCCCGTCGGCGCCATATTTGGGCAGGCTGACAAACAACCCAAACGGCGTCACAGACGAAATCACCCCGTCAAAAATCTGCCCTGTTTTTTGTGCCAGGAAATAGGCAACATATCTGTCGATAGCGTCTTGTTCGGCTTGCGCACTGTTGCGCTCTGTCGAGGAAATATGTTCGCCGATTTGTTCAAAATCTGTCGTCTCTGACAGACCGCCCTCTCCTAATTTTAACGCGCGAATCAGGGCTCGATGGACCAAAATATCGGCATAGCGGCGAATCGGCGAGGTAAAGTGCGCATATTGGGACAAGGCTAACCCAAAGTGGCCTATGTTTTCCGGACTGTATTTGGCTTGAGATTGCGAACGCAACAGCATATTCGCCAACCCGCACACGCCCTTATGTTGCTCCAACAATTGCGTGAACTCTTCGGCTTTCGGACGAGCGGAAAGACGTGTTTTAATGCCCATGTCGCGCAAATAATTTTTCAATTGCTCCACTTTTTCAAGCGACGGCTCGTCATGCACACGATACATAACGGGCGCTTGTTTGCTCTCCAAGATTCGTGCCGCAGAGACATTGGCCAAAATCATTAACTCTTCAATCATTTTGTGGCTGTCATAGCGGCGCCGTTGCGTAATGGAGCGCACTTGCCCTTTGTCTGTCAAATCGACTTGATATTCGGGCACATCCAACTCTAACACACCCCGTTGAGCGCGTTGCTGGGCCAACAGATGATAGACACTGTGCAAGCAGGCAATTTCCTCTTCCAAGCCGGCTATTTTCCTCTTGCCGTCAAAGGCCGCCTGGACTTCCTCATACGTCAAGCGTGCATGCGAACGAATCAAAGCACGCACAAACCGACTTTTACAAAGCAGGCCGGACGCATCCACATCCATTTGCGCCACCAGGCACGCCTTGTCTTCTCCCGGGTTGAGCGAGCATACGCCATTGGACAGCATCGGTGGCAACATCGGCAAAACACGATCCGGAAAATAAGTGGAATTGCCGCGCGCCAACGCTTCCTTATCCAAGGCTGACCCTTCTCGCACAAAATAGGCCACATCCGCAATAGCCACATAAACGCGAAAGCCTTTGCCCTGTTTTTGCACATAGACCGCATCGTCAAAATCGCGGGCAGTCGCATCATCCACCGTGACAAAAGGCAACTCGCGCAAATCCTCACGCCCTTTGATGTTGGGTGTTTTTAATTTTTTGGCTTCCTTCAGTGCCGCCTGTGAGAAATCAGTCGGCAGGTGGTGCGCATAAATAGAAATAATACTGGACGCGAACGCGTCTTTGCCTGTGCCTAATTTGCGCACAAAATGCGCCACAGGCCGCGCAGATTTGCTTTGAGATACAGATACCTCAACTAAATCGTTATCCTTCATATCGGGCGGAAATGCACCATCAGGAATAAAGGCCTGTTGAAAGCGCCTGTCCACAGACAATACGCGCCCTTTGAACCACACGCCGACCATCTGACTGCCTTGAGCAGAAATCGCTCGCACGGCTTCGCCCTCATAGGTTGTTTTTGACGTCGGCTGTATTTTTACCGCCAACATATCGCCAATCGTCGGCGTCGGATGTAAGCGCTGATAGCGTGTGATAAAAATCGTCGGCTCAGGCGAATCGGCTGTCCATTGCACCGGTCGCGCCAACAAACACCCGTCCTGATCTATGCCGACCACCACGACATCCGTATGTGAAGGTAAGCGATCTTTCAGGGCATAGCGCCGACCTTGCCGCACCAGCAAGCCTTTGCGTTCGATTTCTTTGAGCAATTGTTTGAGGTAAATGTGCCCATCGCCTTTGATGTGAAAATCGCGGCTAATCTGTCTTTTTGAAAGATTCTCGTGGTTTTGCAGATAGTCCAAAACCTCTTGCATCGTCGGCAGGGGTTGAGCACGTCTTGTCATACCTTACTCGGCATCTGTAACGAAGCGACGGAAAGTCTTTTCAATCTCGTCCTTATTAACCGTCAAATCACCCGCATAACTTCCCAACACAGCCTGTTCTGCGCTTTGGGAGATTTGTGCATTGAGTTGATTTTTGAACAAGGCTTCCTGTGTCGCATCTTTTGATGCTGCCTCTTTTTTTGTCACCATAATTAAAGCCCACTGATCGCCGACGGGCACCAGGAACGGAGATTGCACCGGAGCATCAAAAATCTGATTGACCATGTCAGCGGGCAGTTGCTCCAACTCTTGGCGTTGGACAGAGGTAAAGTTTTTGACCTTACCGGCTTTCGCCAAACTCTTGGACGCCTTGGCCTCTTTGAGCACTTGCTGCGCATAAGTCGCCAATTGTTCTTTTTGTTTGTCCTGTTTAAAGGCCTGTTGCAAGCGGGGTTTCGCCTGGGCAAAAGTCAAAGCCTGTGCCGGCTCCACAGAATCGACACGCACAAAAACGAATCCGTCTTTATACGAAATCGGGGTGGATGTTTCGCCTTCCTGCAAGGTAAAGGCCACCGATAAAACTTCATCGGGCAAGCCTGTTTGACCTTTGGCCGACTTGCCTTCTATGGTGGCAGAAGGCCATTGTTTGACCCGCAAGGAAACCGCTTTGGCTGCCGTGGCTAAATCTTGTCCCTCGGCCAAGATTTCGTCAATTTGCTGGCTGACCTGATACAAAGTTTCATAAGCACGCGCCGCTTTTAATTCTTTGGCAATGTCCGCGCGAGCCTGTTCCCAAGTCACGGTGCGCGCGTTTTGTTTGTCGGTTGCCACCAACACATGCCACCCTAACTCTGTTTGGACAGGGCCAATCACTTTGCCGACTTTAGCGTCAAACAAAGGCGCCGACAATTCGTCTAACAATTCGGTGGCTGCGACATAGCCCAAATCGGCCGCATCGGCACCGCGTAAGTCTTTCGCCTGTTGAATAAAGTTAGCGCTTGTGGCTTTTTTTGCAAAGGCTTTGGCGGCAGATTCGTCTTCGACAATCACTTGCAACACGCGGCGTTTTTCCGGCGTTGATAACGTATCTTTGCGTGCATTATAGGCTTCTTTGACTTCCGCTTCGGTCACAGACACAACCGACGCCAATGTCTCGGGCGACACTTCAACGGTGGACAAAGTTCTGTATTCCGGCGAGAACAATTCGTCTTGCATCAGTTCGTAATAATCTTCCAACTCTTTTTTTGAGGCTTGTTGCGCAACAGGCACTTGTGTGCTGTCAATCATCGCCAGCAACAAAGAACGTTTTTCGTTATCATGTGCATACAGGGCTTTTTGCAAGGCTGCCGGCACCGCGGTCACAGCGCGCAAAGCATCCGCCACATGATGATAGGCTAACTCTTGACGCAATTTGTCCAGGAACGCTTTTTCGGACAGATTCATTTGTTGTAAATACGCTTCAAACAAGCGGCGGTCAAATTGGCCGGCCAGCGTCTTAAAATTCGGATTGGCAGTCAGATAATTGCGCACAGCGGCATCAGAGGCAGCCACACCCAAATCATCCATCATTTCTTCTTTTAAAATCTGGTCCACCAATTGCGCCACCGTGATATCCACCCAACCTTGTGCAATCGCATCTTGTGTAGAAATATAGCGTCCGCCCATCCGTTTTTGCAACTGATTAACGTTGTCCTGGAAAGCGCGCAACAGGTTATCCATTGACACAGACTGACCGGCGACAGAAATAGCGGCCGACTTTCTTTTGAACGCGTCAAAAATATTGCCGACGGCAAACGCCGAAATCATGCTCAACGCTAAAATAAACAACAAGATTTTGAAGAAAAAGTTTTCCGAGGCTTTACGAAACCAGATAATCATATTTTTTCACCTTTTTTATTGAAATTGTTGGGTCATAGTATAGGCTTGTTTGACGCTGAAATCAAGGAAAATTTTTGCCCTTATAAAAGCCGTTGCATTGTCAAGGCGTCCTTGCCTTCATAATAGCCTTTGCGCTGCCCCATTTGTGTAAAACCGTGCTTTTTATACAAGTCAATCGCGGCTTGATTATCCGCTGCCACCTCCAAAAATATTTTGCGCACATGCTGTTGTTTCAAATGCTCTGCCATCGCGTCCAACAGAGCGCCGGCAACGCCCTGACGACGATACCCTGGCAACACACACAGGGTTAAAATCTCGGCCTCATCACATACACAAGAGGTCAAAAGCAGGCCGGCCTCACACCAAAGACCATAGGTGGTCGGTAAAAACAAAAGGTCATGAAAAGTTTTCTCCGTCCAGGGCTTATCAAAGCATTGGGCGTGCATCGCCGCCAAGGTCTTACTGTCCAAAACAGAGGCTTTACACAAGGGATACATCAGCGTCCCGCACATACATAGGGTTGGGGGCCAGCGGCTCTTTTTGACGCGCAAAAGCGATTTTGGCCATCGCCTGAGCCAAGGAACAGTCCGATGGCAAAATGCGTGCATGCGTGACTTCAGCGACACGCTCGGCTGCCGATCCGCGCAAGGTCTTGGCCGGCACATCTTCCGCAGCACACACATGCGGCTCATCTGTGGCTTGCCCGTTCGCATCAAAAGTTTGCACAAAGACATCATCGCGCAGGCTTTCCAACACAACGGCCGTCGGCTCTTTCACACCATAGGCATAGGCTTCAAAAGCGGTGACACCCCACACGGGAATCTGTAACGCTAAGCCCAGCGCGCGCGCTGTCGCCAAGCCAATGCGTACCCCCGTAAAGGAGCCGGGCCCGACATTGACGATAATGGCCTGCATATCCTGTAGTTTCTTACCGGCCTGTGTCAGCACATTTTCCAATGTGCCGATCAGTTGTTCCGCCTGACCGCGCGCCATGATTTGCTGATGTTCGGCATACACCTTTTTCTCATCAGCGACCGCGACGGTTAAATTAGCGCAAGTTGTATCTATCATTAAAGCAAACATGCCCTTATCATACTCATTTTTCGGCCGGCTGTAAAGCAGAACTTTTTGCTTGCTTTTGCCCGCTGGTCGCGCTAGAGTTAAAGAAAACAAATGCGAGGTGCACTATGACACAATTGATGAACGGCAAAAAAGGGCTGATTGTCGGCGTAGCCAATGACCACTCTATCGCGTGGGGCATTGCACAGGCTTTGGCGCAACAAGGGGCCGAGTTGACCTTAACCTATCAGGGCGAGCCCATGAAAAAGCGCGTGCTGCCGTTGGCCGAAAAACTGTCCGCCGCTATGACGCTCAACATGGATGTGACGCAGCCTAAAACTATGGACCAGGCCTTTGCGCAGCTGACAAAAAAATGGAAGAAAATTGACTTTGTCGTGCATGCCGTGGCCTTTTCCGACCGCAACGAATTGCGCGGGCGTTATCTGGACACGAGTTTAGATAACTTTTTGAACACCATGCACATTTCCGTGTATTCGTTCACCGAGTTGTGCCGGCGGGCTGCGCCTTTGATGAAAGATGGTGGCGCATGTTTAACCTTAACGTATCTGGGCGCGCAAAAGTATGTGCAAAACTATAATGTCATGGGGGTAGCCAAAGCGGCGTTAGAAGCGTCGGTGCGCTATCTGGCTTTTGATTTAGGTGCGCAAAATGTGCGTGTCAATGCAATTTCAGCCGGCCCGATTAAAACGTTGGCTGCGGCCGGTATCGGCGATTTCAATGCGATGCTCAATTGGGCACAACTCAATGCGCCTTTGGGCAAAAATGTCACACCGCAAGACATCGGACAAACCGCCACTTTCCTGCTGAGCGATTTTTCAAGTTCTATAACGGGAGAGGTTGTGTATGTAGATGCCGGTTATCATAACCAAGGCATGATCTGTCTTAAGAATGCTGGCGCTCTGGCGCAGGTGCTTCAATCTGCGAAGAAGTGATGGTGCGTGGCGGCACAGGGGCGACCCGTTCCATAAAACGCGTAAATAAAGATGTCACAGCCACATAAGCTGCGGACAAAGCATCTGTCGGCAACCCGTCGGTCCAGGTTGATTGCGCATGCTCAACCGTTTTCCACAGGCCGAAGGAAGGTAACAAATCACATTCAATCTGTTTGGCCTTCACCAAAACTTGACGTTCCTCACCGGTTAAAAGGTGGGTTTGCGGGGCTTTTGCCTGACGTCTGAAGATGGCTTGCGCGCGGAACAACGCTTGCGCTTTTTCATGAAAAAGAGAGGCCTTTTGATCTTCAAAAAAGCAGTTTTCATCCGCCAACGCGTGCCAACGATAGCACTCGCCAATCATCGTGCGGGTCATATTTTCCAATTGTCGAGCCAGTTGTTGAGGAGGAACATCGGTGCGCACACAAACATCGCGCGGCAAAAAGTCGCCATCCGGTGTTTGACGAACAAACACTTGTTTCCAAGGTTCTTGTGCGACTTGCTCTCTTTTCATACAGTCAGTATATATGTATTCACACCAAAAGTCAAGTTGTTTAGATACACAAAAAAGCCGCCTGTGCGGCGGCTGTTAAAATGGTGGGTGTAAGAGGACTCGAACCTCTGACCTTTACGATGTCAACGTAACGCTCTAACCACCTGAGCTACACACCCGTTGTGTTTTTCTCTTATACAAGATTTTCACACAAAAAGCAATCTTTTTTTTCAGTGATGTTCGTCTAAACTGGTGAACTTCGTGTAATCGCTGTCGAAGCGCAAAGTCACGCGGCCGGTCGGGCCATGGCGGTGCTTAGCGATAATCACGTCCGCGCGTTTGTTATCCACCGGCTGTTCGTCGGCTTGCTGGCTGCGCGCATCAAAGTCGGCGCGTTTTTCCTTTTCGCCCTTGATGACCTTGTCGGTCTTGCCGTAATAACCTTCGCGATAGATAAACAACACCACGTCGGCGTCTTGTTCAATCGATCCAGAGTCGCGCAGATCGGACAATTGAGGCTCTTTCTTGTCGCGCTTTTCCACTTCACGAGACAGTTGCGACAACGCCAACACAGGCACGCCCAACTCTTTCGCCATAATCTTTAACTGACGCGTAATCTCGGACAATTCTTGCACGCGGTTGTCCGTCTTTTTGATGCTGGCAATCAACTGCACATAGTCAATCACGATCAGGCCAAGGCCCGTATCCTTTTGACGTTGCAGGTGTCGCGCACGATTTTTGATAGAAGTAACCGTTATCATCGGCGTTTCGTCAATTTGCAAAGGCAATTCGCTCAACGCGGCCATATAACTGGCTAAAGAATCGAACTTGTCGGATGAGATTCGGCCGGTGCGCAAGGCCTGCGCATTGACTTCGGCCGCAGCGGACAAAATACGTTCTGACAACTGTTCCGCCGACATTTCCAAAGAAAAGAAGGCCACAGATTTTTTCGGAGCGCCTGCCTCGTTTTCCTTTTTAAAGTTCTTGGCCACATTGGTGGCAATACAGGTCGCCAACGCGGTTTTACCCATGCCGGGACGCGCGGCCAAAATAATCAAATCCGAATCCTGCAGACCGCCCAGTTTTTTATCCAAATCACAAAAGCCGGTCGATAACCCCGACAACCCTTTGGAGTCGTGCAAGGCGTTTGCGCTCTTTCCAACACACCCTTCAAGGCAATTTGCACCGGCTGCGGACCTTTATCGGCATCTAAGGCGGTTGCCAAATCATACAAACGAGTCTCGGCACGCTGTATCTGTGTCGCGCTGTCATCGTCCAACGAAAACTCAAAGGCAGATTGCACCACATCCGAGCCGATATTGACTAACTGACGACGCATATATCTATCGACAATCTGTTGCCCGTATTCGGCCACATTGACGCCGGTAGCACCCGCCGCGGCCAACTGCACGATATACTCTTGCCCGCCGATTTGCGCCAGGTCTTCATCTTTGGCAAAATACTGTTTCAACACCAACGGATCCACCGTCTGTCCGCGCTCAATCAGCGTCAGCAAAGCCTCATAAATGCGCGCATGTGCCGCATTGGCAAAATGAAAGGGCTGCAAGAACTCCACCACTTTTTCCAAAGCGCGATTATTCACCAAAATAGCGCCCAGCAGGGCTTGCTCGGCTTCCAAACATTGGGGTGGTGTTCTGACTTCTTGTTCCATCGTTTTTCCTTTTGGCTCACATTATACCGATTTTTTTGAAAATAGCAAAACAAAAGTTGTATGTCGTGTTCCTTGATTTCGCGGACGGCGCTATCTACGTAGTTTTGTGTTCATTGTTTAACAAAAGGAGATAGTATCATGAACCAAACATGCGAAACAAAAAAATGCGACAGCGACAAACCGTGCTGCCCCTTGATGCAGGAACTGCAACAAAATTGGGGAGAAGTGCCCGATCAGCTGAAAGATATGCTGCGCAGCCTGGCGCAACAGAAAATTGCCGTTTTAGAGAAATTGCGCACGTGGGCTAAGGCCTCCAACCGTTCCGAAATGGTCAAAAATATTGAAGCCAAAATCGAGCGGGCGCAAAAGAAACTCAATATGTATAGCAGTTGATTTGCGCAACGGATAAAAAAAACAGCGGAAGTCCCCTTCCGCTGTTCGTTTATAAAGTTGCCCTTTAAGAACTTGGGATACAACAAAATTATTTGTTTAACCCATTTAAAGCATCTTGTATATAGGATGGAGGCCCACCAGGAGCAACCTTCTCTACTTGCTCTCTTAGAGCTTGCGCGCCCTCCTGAGTGATACGATCTGCGGGATCTTGTGCAGATTCAAAGGTTGGCGCGTTTTGATCAAATGCAAACCCTTCTGTTTTATTTTGATCATTATAAACATCCAATACCTGTTGCTGTTGTTTGATGTACTCAGCTTGCTCTTCAGGAGATAAGTATTTCCATTGGCCTATGTTCTGCGCATTGGTCTTGTATTCTGCTTTTTTAGCATAATCTTCCATCTCTTTTTGTTTTTTCTCCTGCCACTCTTCTAAAGACAAATTCTTATCTTCCTCATCCGAACTCAATATAGGCGCAGACACAGAGCCTGCGGATCCGCCAGCCCCTCCTCCTGCTGATGCCGAGCCAAGAGGTTTAACTGTACCAGCACTACCACCATGGCTTTTTGCCGGACTTTGATACTGATTCACATGCCGATTTTGTAACGTCTGCAACATTTCTTGCCGCCGCGTCTCAGAATCTTTTTTGTTCAACAATGGATCAAGCCCTGTCTTGGGCGCCACATTTTTAAGGGCTTCTTGTAAAGCCTTTTGTCTCTCCACTTTATTTTGATCATATTCATACGGAGAAACCGCGCGGGTCGGTGGAAGATTTTTATCAACATTTTCTACAATTTCATATTGATCATATCCCCTGTTTTTATCCCCTTCTATCTGTTGTTTCAGAGCGTCCCTGGCGCTTTTCCCATCCACAGGGTCGGAGTCATTGTTCTTAGAATCTGGTTCTGTATTCCCATTTCCGTTGCCACCACTACCGCCACCGGAGCCTCCGCCCATCGTCAACGGATCTTTGCTGTTGCTGTCCAGTTTGCTGGCAAATGACTGGCCACCGTCAAACAAGGAATCGTCGTCGATTAAATAGTCCACAATCGCGCCGGCCAAGGACAAGAACATCAACGCTATACCGATAAAGGCCAAGCGCAACCAGTCCATCTTTCCAAAGAAAGCTGCGCACGCAACCGCCATAATACCAAAGGCGCCGCAGATATATACCAACGGCTTTAAATCAATGAAAATGTCGGCATACTTATTGATGGCATCCATCAGGGGCGAAGACGCCAACGCAGCGGTTGCCCACAAAGCCACACAACAAAAACTATAAAAGAAAATTGACAGATAACGTTTCATAATCTCTCCTTTTTGTAAGAATATCTTCCAGTGTAAAGAATTTATGTCGCTTGTCAAGTTGTTTTTGCACGCCGCGCCGACTGACAGGTTATTGACAAAACGATGTTTGTATGTAAGATGAGGCTATGGAGGACAAATGATGCCTTATATTTTATTTTTGCTCGGTTTGGTTTTACTGATTTTTGGCGGTGACAGCATGGTGCGCGGTGCGATTCCGTTAGCGCAACGCTTAAAAGTTTCGGCCTTGTTTATCGGCGTGGTGTTGGTCGGCTTTGGCACCTCGACTCCGGAACTGGTAGCCAGCTTGTTTGCTGTCTTGGGCGAGCAAAAAGCGGCCGGCATTGCCATCGGTAATGTTATGGGGAGTAATATCGCAAACGTCCTGTTGGTGTTGGGTTGCACGGCTCTGTTGTGCCCTATCAAGTTTCCCAAAGCGCCCTTTCATCGAGACGCCCTGTTCTTGTTCTTGACGATTATCGGGCTGGATTTGGTGTGTTATTGGGGCGTGTTGTCGCGCCTGACCGGCCTGGTGTTTATCGCGCTTTTGGCGGGCTATATGGGCTATACATTGGCCACGGAAAGGCAAGACAGTTTAGAGGCGCCGACCATGTCCCTATGGCGCAGTTTGCTGTTGGCTGTCGGCGGTATTATCGGCACGCTGTTGGGTGCCAAAATGATGGTCAATAATGCGGTGATTATCGCGCAACATTGGGGCGTATCCGATACGGTGATCGGCCTGACCGTCATTGCCATAGGCACCTCGCTGCCCGAGTTGATTTCCTCCATTATGGCCGGCCTGCACAAGAACAATTCCATGGTTATCGGCAACATTGTCGGCAGTAATATTTATAACGCCTTTTTCATTTTGGGCGTTGTGGCTCTGGTTTGTCCCATCACTGTGCCGGGAGATATGACCGCCAGTGCATTTGTGATGACAGGCACCGTGCTGTTGTTTATACTCAGTGGCTATCGCAAAGTGATTTCGCGGCCGATGGGCGCGTTGTTTTTAGTGCTCTATGCTGCCTATTTAATCAGCCTGGGTAACCCGTCTTGACTTTTTACAAAAAAATGTGTATAATAGACGCATACAAGGAGCGATATTATGATAAAATTCACTATTTTCCCCCCAAAAAAACCTGAACAAATCGATCCACGGAAAGCCGTCCAACAAGAGGGAGATGGCACTGCCTATCCCCAGCAGCATCCTGAAACAATCACAAAGCAGAATACCCCGAAAAAAGGGCGGCAACGCACGCGCTAAACGGGCGCTTAGACGGTCCAACAGGGTGTTATGTGCGCATATAATGCCTTGTCGGTAACTTATTATTTGCAATAGATTTCATTTTATTCTATATTGTAGGGGGTCAGGCCTTTACAAACAGGAGTTGCTTATGTTACCTATTCAAGAAGAATTCGCGCGCTTACAAACCTTTATGAACTCGGAAATTATCGGGCAGGAAAAACTGATTGAATGCCTGCTCATCGCCCTATTGGCCAATGGTAACCTGTTGGTGGAAGGTGCGCCCGGTTTAGCCAAAACAAAAGCGATTAAAAAATTGGCCTCGGCATTGGATTGCGATTCGCACCGTATTCAATTTACACCTGACTTGTTGCCTGCCGATATTACGGGTAGTGATATTTTCCGTCCGGAAAGCAACTCTTTTTCCTTTCAAAAAGGACCTATTTTCCATAACTTGATTCTGGCGGATGAAATCAACCGTTCTCCCGCCAAAGTGCAATCTGCGCTTTTGGAAGCCATGGCGGAACATCAAGTCACCGTCGGCTCACAAACTTACCTTTTGCCCGAACTGTTCTTGGTGATGGCGACGCAAAACCCGATTGAGCACGAAGGAACGTATCCGTTGCCGGAAGCACAGCTTGACCGTTTCCTGTTGTATGTGCGCTTATCGCATCCGGATGCACAATCTGAACGCAAGATTTTGGAGTTAGTGCGCAACGAAACCTTGAACGCTGAGCCGCCGGCATTTGAGAAAATATCCCAAGCCACCGTCAGACAGGCACGTCAAGAAGTGTTAGGTATTCACCTGTCCGAAGAGTTGGCCGAATACATTGTCCAATTCATTATTGCGACGCGCAAACCGGAGACTTATGACAAGTTACTCACCAACTATGTGGAATATGGGGCCAGCCCGCGTGGCACGATTTCTTTGGATATTTGCGCACGCGCTTATGCCTGGTTAAAGGGCAGCACTTGCGTTTTGCCCGAACATATTCATGCGGTTATTCATGAAGTGTTGCGCCACAGAATCATTTTGACCTATGAGGCCGAAGCCCAAGGTATGACAACAGACAGCTTTATTGATTTGTTGTTACAAAAAGTGCCTATGCCCTAATCAAAAAGGATTGTTATGCTGAGCAAACAAGAAGCGGCCATCGCGACATTGTCAGGCCTGTTAGCCGAAAAAAACAACACACATCGGCTGAGGATGCCTCACAATAAAACAACATCTCATGTCGGCGCCGGCCTGTTTCAATCTTTGTTTAAAGGGCGCGGTATGGAGTTTGTCGAAGCTCGCGAATACAAGACCGGCGACGATGTCCGTTTGATTGACTGGCGTTTAAGCGCCAAATATCACAAAACTTACACCAAGATTTTCCATGAAGAGCGCGAACATTGTGTCGGCTTTTTGGTTGATTTAAGCACATCCATGCACTTTGCGACTCGCCAAGCCTTTAAGTCGGTGATTGCCTCACATATCGCCGCGCTGTTGGCTTGGGCTTTTCAAGAAGAAAGCAACCGAATCGGTGGCATCATTTTAACGCAGAAAGACCTGAAATCTTTCAAGCCTTCACGCTATCGGCGCAATTTAATGCACCTGTTGGAAGCCATGTGTTTTGGCACGCGTCCAGCCGAAGCGGTCACTAATCCGCCCTCGTTTGCCCAAGCCTGCACCATGCTGCGTTACATGTGCAAAAACAGCAATATTGTTTTTGTCATTTCTGACTTTTCGCAACTGAACGAACAGACTATGGCGACACTCGGCACGATTGCCAAAACCAACGAATTGGTCTGTATCCATGTGTTTGATCCCACAGAACAGAAAGCGCCACCGCCCAATATGTATCGCGTTACCGACGGCAAAAAGGTATTGGTGCTGAACACACAATCGGCGAAATCACAAGCCACCTACCAACAATTCTTTGAACAAAGACGCCAATATTTACAGACGCTACAACAAAAATATCATGCGCGCTATATTCCTGTTTCGACAGAACAAGATGCCACGGATGTTGTGATTAAAGCGCTGTTGGAGAAAGATAAATGAACGCTGATTTATCGCAACTGAAAGACCTGCACATTCCGACAACGCCTTCCGTTTGGCCTTTGGCGGCCGGATGGTGGTTGGTGTTGTTAGGTCTCTTGTTCGTCTTTATACTTGTCTGCGTGATCATCACACTTTACTGGACGGGCGTGCGTCGCGCCATCCGTCGCGAATTTAAACAGCTGAAGCGCCTGCCCGACAAGGCCTATTTGCCGGCGGTCAATCGCCTGTTAAAACGCGTGGCCATGCGCAAAGACACCCAAGTCGCGTCTTGGTATGGCGACAAGTGGTTTAACTTTCTCAACCAAACCAAAGGTGTGCATTTTACACAAGAAGATATAGCCTTGTTTGCAAAAAGGTTATATACTGGGTCTGCCAAAATGAGCAGCGCACAAAGAAAGCATATTCATCGGTGCGCTTCTGTGTGGCTGAAACATAATTTATAAGGGGTTTTCTATGTCGTTATTACAACAAGCCATCGAGCAATTAGCCCAAAACAAAATACACGCCGCGCCTGTCTCGGCCCCGGCGGCTGTGCGCAAACATTTACAAGGTAATGTGTTAGCGGATGCCATTTCGGTGAAAGCGTCTATTCACTACACCTCGCTTTCCGGCGAAAACAAGCAGCGCGATGTCATCATTCGGCGCCTGTTAAAAAGCGGACGGCACTTGTTTATGGAAGCGCTCTGCGTGGCCATCAATCAACCGCGTCTGATAAAGGTCGATCAAATCTCCCGCATTGAAGATTCTGTGTCGCAACGCGTCTACACAGACCCGTTTGCCTTTATAGAACAATGCTTGAAAATTGAGTTGCCCCCTGACATTGCCGGTAGCGACTCCAAACCGTTGGATGATGAATTATTTACCGCTATACGTTTGGCGCGTGCGGAAATTACGGCCTTGATGTTCTTTTCGCGTGCGGATCATGATGTGGCCGACGGCGAAGTAGATGTGGTCATAGACTATGTGCACCAGCGCTGTCAGCACCTGACCTTCAAAGACGAAGATTTAAGAAAATATTTGATGGCTCTAGCGCCGGATCCCGACAGCTTTAACACCGCCATCCGTCAGATTGTCAAGCGAGAAGATTGGATTTTACAAATGTTCATCGAACATATGATTTCCTTGATTACCAAAGATATGACAATCACGCCGGAAGAAAGCGAATTGGCACAACAAGTTATTGCTCTGGCCGAAAACGAAGGCTATAAGATTGAATACGAAAAGAGGGCGGAATGATCAACCGTTTCCAGCGTTTTTTGCTGCGCGTGCTGTTTCGGCTGTGCCATGTGCGCGTTTATGGATTAGCGCCTTATAAACGAAACAAAAAACCGCGTGTCTTTGTATCTAATTTATGCTCTGTGCTGGACGCTTTAATTTTATATGCGTTTTTGCCCAATCGGCCTTTGTTTGCGCTGACCCGCGACATTTATCACAAGCATAAAATTCGCTGGATTATTCCTCAAAAAGATATCGTGCCTTTTCAACCATTAGATGTCGGTGCCTTAAAGAAACTGTTGGAACAAGCCCAGAAGGGCCGTTCCATTGTCCTGTTCGCCGAAGGGCGTATGAGTGTAACGGGTGAATTGCTCAAACTTTACGAAGCGCCCGGCTTTTTGGCCGACAAAACGCACGCCCCCTTGGTGCCGGTGTGGATCAGCGGCTCACAATACAACTATTTTGCGCACGCCAACAGCCCCTTGCCACGCCGACTTTTCCCTCTAACGAAGGTAACGTTTGGCAAAGAACAGGCCTTTTCCATCCCGCCCTCTAAACGCAAAGACAGAAATGCCATCAGCCATGCGCTGTATCGCCTGATGGTCAATTTGTCGTTTGAGGTGATTTATCAGCCGAAAAAATCTCTGTTTGACACCTTGATGCGCACGGCGAAAATCTACAGCAAAAGTGATTGGTTCCATCGGCCGACTTTTGTTGCCGACGCTACGCATCCTTTTCAATCTTACAAAGACATCCTGGTGCAAATCTTTCTTTATGGGCGCGCGTTCAAACGCTATGTCGCCCGACAACAAGGCTGCGGCATTTTATTGCCGAACAGTTTAGAGGCTGTGTATGCGTTCTTTGGGCTGACCGCGTATGAGCGTGTCGCGGTGATGCTCAATCCGACCTTGTCGGCAACGCAGGCTTTATCTGCCCTACGAACCGCGTCTGTCAAAACCGTTCTGACCTCACGTCAATGGATTGAAGAGCTCAATTTGACCGGTCTGATTGACGCTCTGAAGGAAAAAGATATACGCATTCTATACACGGAAGATATGCAAAAATCTTTCCATATTTTCCAAAAAATCAAAGCGTGGGTCAGTTACAAAACGGCCTATGTGCCTTATCCGTTCAGCGGTCCGAAACGGGCGGCTATTTTATTCACATCCGGCACGGAAAGCCGACCTAAAGCGGTTGTGCTCAGCCACCAAAATCTGTTGGCCAATGTGTATCAGTTGTTTTCGCTCATCAACATTACACCGTCAGATACCCTGTTTAATATTCTGCCGATGTTCCACTCATTTGGTTTGACGGCCGGCACCTTGTATCCGCTGTTATGTGGAGGCCGGCTCTTTTTGTATCCGTCTCCCTTGCATTACCGTATTATTGACGAGTTGATTTACAGCACAGGCGCCACCATCCTGTTTGGCACAGATACTTTTTTGCGCGGCTATGCGCGTGTGGCGCACCCTTATGATTTCCACACCTTACGCGTGGTGTTAGGTGGCGCCGAGCCTATGCGAGAAGATACCCGCCACATGTGGATGGAACAGTTCGGGATTCGTCTGTTGGAAGGTTACGGCACAACAGAAACAAGCCCTATTTTAACCATCAACAATCATATTTTCTGTCGCTTCGGCTCTGTCGGACAATTTTTGCCCGGCCTGCAATACAAAATTAAACCCCTACCCGATTTTCCGAACAATCAAGGTGTTTTGTGTGTGAAAGGGCCGAATGTCATGATGGGTACCTTGCAGGAAGACAAGCCCGGCTTGCTGCATCCTTGCCCCGGCGGATGGTATGAAACGGGCGACGTTGTCGAAATGGACGACATGGGCTTTGTGTATATCAAAGACAGGTTAAAACGCTTTGCCAAAATCGGCGGGGAGATGATTTCTTTAACTGCTATAGAACAGTTAGCGCGCGAAGCGTATCACAACGACGCTTCCTTTGTCGCGGTCAATGTGCCACATGCGGCCAAAGGCGAGCAGATTGTGTTATGGACCGATGATGCCTCGGCCAATTTGGACGTCATGCGTGCTTACCTGCAAAAACAAGGCTATAACGAATTGTTCTTGCCCACGCGCCTGATGCACATTGAGGCTATCCCCGTCTTAGCCAACGGCAAGACCGACTATCGCACCTTGAAAGAAAAAGCGACGCAGGAATAAAGATTGCGTTTTCAATGAAAATAGCATATAATGCCCCTCACATACACGAAGAGGCTTACCATGAAAGATGAGATTTTAGATTTAGTTTTTAAAGATCCCCTGCCGACCATTGCGGAAATTGAAGCAAAATATCCGCCACGACAGTTGCCTGAAGGCGCTATTGTTACGCGTGTCGGCCCCTCGCCGACGGGATTGTTGCACATCGGCACGCTCAATGCGGCGTTGATTCCGTATTCGTTAGCGCGCGCCTGTGGCGGTGTGTTCTTTTTGCGCATCGAAGATACCGACCAAAAACGCCAAGTGGCCGAAGCCACCGATGTGATTTTAAAGGCCTTTAAAGATTATGATATTTGCCCCGATGAAGGACCTCAGGCGGACGGCACGCAAAAAGGTGCTTACGGACCGTATATTCAAAGCCAAAGAAAAGATATTTATCAAGCCTATGCCAAAGAATTGTTGCGTCAAGACAAAGCCTATTTGTGCTTTTGTTCTGAAGAAAGTTTGGCCCAGGCTCATGAAACGCAAGTCAAAGCCAAAATACGCCCGGGCTACTACGGACCTTTTGCCAGATGCCGCACGTTGTCGGAAGATGCTGTATTGCAAAACTTAAAAGACGGTAAGCCCTTTATCGTGCGCTTTAAATCGCCGGGACATTACACGCAAAAAATTATTATTCATGACCTGGTCCGCGGCAAGCGCGAGTTGCCTCAAAATGACCTGGATGTGCCTATTTTGAAATCGGACGGGCTGCCGACTTACCACTTTGCGCATTTGATTGACGATCATTTGATGGGCACAACCCATGTGATGCGTGGCGAAGAGTGGTTGTCATCCTTGCCTTTGCATTTGCAAATGTTTGAGGCGATGGGGTGGCAAGCGCCGAATTATATTCACTTCTCACACATTTTGAAACTGGATGAGCAAACCGGCAACAAACGCAAAATCAGCAAACGTTATGATCCGGAAGCCTGTGTCAATTTCTATGACGAACAAGGCTATCCGAAAACAGCAGTAATTGAATATTTGCTTACCCTAGCTAACTCTAATTTTGAAGATTGGCGACGCGCGAATCCGGATGCGTCTTACAAAGAGTTTAAACTGTCTATTCAAAAACTCAACTCCAGCGGTGCGTTGTTTGATTTAGCCAAACTCAACAGCATTTGTCGTGAGCATATCGGCAAAATGACCGCCGAAGAAATCTATGACGCCACATGGGCTTGGGCCAAAACGTATCGACCTGACTTTGCCACTAAATTAGAGCAGAACAAAGCCTATATGATTGACATTTTGAACATAGAACGCTTGGGCGCGAAAAAGGTGCGCAAAGACCTGATTAAATGGTCGGATGTGGAAACGGAAACCGCTTTCTTCTTTGATGATTCTTTCCAACCAGCCGATCCGTATGCGGCGTTAGCGCCTATGCCGGCCGAGACGGTGAAAGCCATTGTGACCGACTTTGCGGCGCTGTATGATGCGCAAGACGACAAAGACACCTGGTTTGCCAAAATCAAACAAGTGGCCGAGAAAAACGGTTTCTGTGCGGATATGAAGGCCTATAAAGCTAACCCGACAGCCTTTAAGGGCAGTGTTGCGGATGTAGCCAAAGTGTTGCGCGTCTTCATTACCGGCAAAGAACAATCGCCCGACTTGCACGCTGTTATGCGCGTTTTAGGACAACAAGCCACCTTAAAAAGACTTTCCGTATAAGGACACAGGACATGAAAATAAAATCCTCTTTGATGATTCAAGACTACAAGCGTATGTGGCAATTCATGCGCCCGTATTGGAAGAGGATTGTGATTGCATCTTTATTGACGATTCCTATCGGCTCTTTGGACGCGTTGATTGCATTGGCTCTTAAGCCCTATATGGACCATGTGTTGTTAGAAAAGGGTGTGGAGCATACCGCGGTGCATGGTATTCCGGCCACCTATATTCCGTTGGCCATTATCGTATTTACCTTGTTCCAAGGTGCGTTGGAATATGCGGCGGCCTATTTGAACGCGTGGATTGGCGGCAAGATTACCATCGATGTGCGCGAAAAAATGTATGCCAAAAGCGTATATATGGGCTCGCGCTATTTTGATAATATTTCGGCCGGAGATATGGTGTCGCGCTATCATGCCGACCCGATGACCGCGTGCGCCGGCTTGTTGAACAACTTGAAAATGTTCACGACGCGTATTTTCTCGTCGATTTCTTTGATGGCGGTGTTGATTTATACCTCGTGGCAACTGGCAATTGTGGCGATTACTTTTATGTTCTGCGCCCTGTATCCTTTAAGTCGTATTCGGCGTAAATTAAAAGACATTGCCAAACAAGGCGTGGAAGCGGTCGCCGGCGCGGTTACGATTTACACGGAAACGCATGCAGGCAACAAAACCATCAGCGCCTATAACCTGCAAGAATATCAAAAGCAACAATTTAACGGTGTGTCGCGCCAAATCTTTCGCCTGATTATCAAGCAAGTACAGAGAACAGGCTGGCTGTCGCCCTTAATGCACTTGTGCGTCGCCTTCGGTATTGCTGGCGTCATTTGGTTGGGCAGTTTTTTAATTCACAATGGCACAATGACCAGCGGCGCGTTTGTGTCCTTTATTACCGCTATGCTGATGCTATATACGCCGGTTAAAAATATCGGTAAAAGTTTTGCGGCGGTGCAGTTAGCAATTTTGGCGATGGAACGTATTTTTGAGATTTTGGATCTGCCTGTGGATATCAAAGACAAACCGCATGCCAAAACCATTAAATCTATGAAAAAACAAATTGACTTTTCGCATGTGACTTTTGAATATCATCCGGGCACGCCCGTGTTGCGCGACATTACTTTAACCGTTCGCAAAGGAGAGACCATTGCGTTGGTTGGCAATTCCGGCGGCGGAAAATCAACACTGGTCAATTTGCTGCCCCGCTTTTACGAAGTCAATCAGGGCTCTATTTCAATCGACGGCACCGATATTCGCGACATCTCGCTGGCGTCGTTGCGCGATATGATGGCGGTGGTGTTCCAAGATAATTTCTTATTTTCCGGCACAATTCGCTCCAATATTTTGCTCGGTAATCCGTCGGCCACCGAAAAGCAGATTCAGCGGGCGGTGCATTTGGCCTGTCTGGATGAGTTTTTGTCCGAATTGCCCGACGGGCTGGATACCTTTATCGGCGATCGCGGTATGCTGTTGTCGGGAGGTCAGCGCCAACGCGTTGCCATCGCACGCGCCTTTTTGAAAGATGCGCCGATTGTGATTTTGGATGAAGCGACATCTGCGTTGGACAACAAAGCCGAAGCCATCGTGCAAAAGGCTATTGACAACTTGATGCGCGACCGCACGGTGTTCGTGATTGCGCACCGCTTATCGACGATTCAAAATGCCGATAAAATTGTGGTCATCAATGAGGGCAAAATCGTTGAAACAGGCTCACATGATGCCTTGCTCAACAAGCCCGATGGTGCGTATAAAACTTTGTATATGGCACAGTTCAAAGGCAAGTCTGCCGGCGCGTAAAAATCTGTTTTTTCCGTCCGATTTTTATCTTGACTTTTTGGGTAAAATCATGTATAATGGGCCATCTTTTCACGAAAGGGCTCACTTATGTCTGATTGCGCCACAAAACTCTTTCCCAGAGAATTCCATCTTGAAGATGGCAGCACGTTGCATTGTTTTGTGGATTGTTTTGATATCAAACAAGGACCTTATACCCTCACAGATCGTTACGGTGGCATAGAAGTTGGCACCTTTGTCAATAACCTGGAAGAAGGCGATTGCCGCTTGCTGATTGACGGTGTTGTGCGCCGTTGGGGCTATAAACACGAAGGCGGATGGCATGGCCCGGTCTTGACGTATGCGGCATCCGGCGTGGTCCAAGATAAAACAAACCATGTTCATGGCTCACCAAGAGGCGGAACCAAAGCCTGGGATCCCGAAACGGGCAACTTGGTCAGATTAGGCACGCACGACAGCGACCTGCATTTTACAGGTATCCGCGTCGGCTATCATCATTCCACTCATAGCCCCAGAAGCATTACATTTTACAAAAAGGACCAGCCATTTGGGCTTGAGCCTTTTTTTGATCCGCGCGGTGTCGTGGTGCAACTGACGCGTTACGACAATCGTGGTGTGGAAGAGGCTTTAACCGGCGAAGATCAGGCGATTTTGAAAGTGGCGCGTTTGTTTGAATATAGAAAGGCGCCGGCCTATACCATTGAGACGGTGGAACAACGTCGCGCTGTTGAAGACTTCCAAAGACGTTATCCGAAATCTCTTTTTGCCAATATTTTCAGACCGCAACCCGAGCAACCAACAACCGCCAACCGCTGTATCCAAGACGCGCTTGCCATCCCTCATTTGCCCGAGGTGATTTGTCAGCATATTGACGCTAAGCCACGCAAAAGGGCGCACAGCCTGACAATTGCGGACCCGCTTTTTGGCTGGCTGCCCTCATTGGCGCGCGTTCGCGGCTAATCTGTGTTTTGATGATCTTTTTCTGCGACTGCGGTCTTTTTCTTACGCGACGTAATCAAGCGCGGCAAGCGTTCTTGTGAGCCGGCACGAATTAAAGAGGCGGCATATTTTTTCAAACCACGCCACACCGTACCGTCTGTCAAATCTTGATACGAGGCACAATTCACCGAAACACTATCTATGCTCTCTTTTGGTCCTAAGACAAGCGCTGTGCTTTTGGCGCATAAGGACGCCGCCAACAAGGCTTGCACATCTTGGGCGGAACGAATCTCGGGGGAACAGGAATCAAGGCAAAGATTTAATCCTTGCTGCATTTGTTCTGGAGACTGATAGGCGCGATCGATGAAAACAGATTGTTTAAAAACAGCCAACTCCGGCAGCACGTTCGGAGAATATTGTTGCAAGAGACGCACCCACCCCTCGGACAACACGACACCGCCCAAGGTTGTCGGGTTTTCTGCCAACACTTCCAAATCTTTGGATGTGTGATGAAGAGATTTCAACAATTTGCCGGACAAATCTTTGTTCTGATCAAAGAAACGCGATAATAATTTATCCATACGCGTTTGATATCTTTTCCATTGCGCGTTAAAGGCCTGTTCAGACGTGCGACCGTGTAGCGGACAAGATTTTTTATGCAGGTCACAAAACTGTCTCTCTAGTTCATCCATGCGCTCTATATCGTGAGCATCCCAATCGCTCAACGCCAAATCTATTCTGTTGGCGACTGCCGGAGCCTGTGCGCCTTGCACTTGCAAATCCATCAGTTGCCGTATATGACGCGCCCACGGATTGGAAGACGGTCCCACCTCTGACACCAAAAACGTGGCCATTTCTTCAAAAACAGCCGGCGTCGTGTAATAGGACAATATGTGATGCAACACCGTTTGCAACTTGTTGTCTTGAGGCCGCAAATGTGCCATTAAACACAGCGCTGTATAAGTAAATAATCTGGTTTGATGGATAGGCACATCTTGAGATAGCACAACCACATGCAATAATTCGTGATGTAAATCTTCCGTTGTTTCCTTGAAAGAGAACGGCGCTTGAAAGTTATCATAAATCCAGTGCGCCTGACGCTCCGAATTCAAAATCTCATTAAAACTGTCCGGAAGCGTTTGTCGCGTCGGGCAACAAACGACCACAGGGGGACAGGGTTCTGCCGGAATCGTATACATTTCCGCAAAAGGGATGGTCCGTAACTCTTCATTTTCAAAAAGCAAAACACCGCCCTTTTCTTGGAAAAAGCGAAAGGCAGACGCCATGGACGGTTTCGTGGGCATTTCGCGCCGCACCGCTTGCTCCACAGCCAACACACCTGCCAACATCGGCGACATCATGTCTTCCGGGCAATCCAGCTGATGATAGATTTGATTTAAAAAGGGGATTTTACTGTCAATTTTTAATGTGAGAGGAAGAGAACGCACCTGTTTGCTGCCGGCCGGCATACGCAAGCCAATGACGATCTTTGACGAGTCCTCTGTCGGTTGGAAATTGGCGTTGTTAAATGGCTCGTTTTCGTGATCAAACGCCGCACGCAAAGCAAACCGACGAAACAGTTTATATACTTGCACATGAGGATTTGTCTGCTTTTGAACGGGCCACTTTTCTTCAGGATACGCAAAATAACGACCCGAATATACCGCCACCACTTTGTCAAAAAACGCTTTGCTGAAATAATGTTTAAACCGCTTAAAATTCACACATAATTCGCCGTTTTTATCGCGACGCGCCCACAATTCTTTAGCCAGCAAAGAATTGGGATCGCCTAACCGATAACGACGAATGACCTCGCCAGCAAAAGACGGAGATGCAAAACGCGCAACCAGGTGCAAAATCGACTCCTGTTTGCGCGTTGTAAAAGCGGACAGTGCTTGAAGATCGGGGAAACGCTCTTGAAACGCATCCCATTGTTCGTTTTGTATTAATCTTTTAACAACAAGACGCTCGTTCCCCACAATACTTACCCGTGCTGGTGATCTTGATTGTAAAATTTGACCTTATGGCTTTTCGCGCGGTGTATCGCGGCCGTCTGCCGCTCCAGTTTTTCGGCGCGCTCATCAGCTTGTGAAACTTGCGCCGATTGTTGTTGGCGACGACCATGCGGGTAACGTGGCGGCGTAGATTTCCATGGCAAAACGAACACCATTCGGACCTTTTTTTGCCAGTTTTTCATAAAACGAGCCACCAATTCATCCAACGACCAACATTCGTTTTCTGTCACAATTCGTTCACGTTCTGTTACGTTCTTCTTCGTTTGAATGCTGATTTGACCATCTGGCGACACTTGATAATAGAACTTACCAAACGTGTTATTGATTGAGGCAGTCTGCGGATAATGCGATTGGTCTGCACGCATCGTCACCTTGTTTATACGCAGGAATCCCGGCTTTAACTCTTTGATTTCCCACTTTTCTTGAGTGCAGGTTTTGGCTTCTTCGTTGCTGCTATATGTTTCATAAGTCCAAGTGACTTTTCCGTTTTTGGACACACTCTTTGATACACCATTGGTTCTCGTGCCTTCAACAACCTCGACAGCGACGATGAAAGGATTATTGTTGTCCGGACCTGTCAGCTCTGTCGCCGCTTCAGTTTTAGCCTTCACCCCATTGGGATCTGTAGGTTCGTGTTTGCCATAACCCGTATCTTTTGACCATTCCACGAACCGCTTGCCGGACTTTCTCTGCCACACCTGACCGTCTTCGTTAAAAAACTCGAGTGTAAAGGTAACCTCATGCGTATCCGGGCAATAGCCATACAATTTTTGCTCTGTGTATTCATGCACTTTCTCTTGCGCTTCTCGTGCAAGCAATTTGCCCGTCACGGGATCACGCGCTTCCAACACTTGCCCAAATGTTACCCTTTTAAATTTATAAGAACGCGGAAAATGCTCACCTTTAATCAGAACCGGTTGGCTAATTGTAATCACGACATCGCGGTCCTTAAATTGTTCTTTCATAGAAGGATCCAAGCTGGCCCAAATGCGCGCTTGTTTAACTGACATTTTTTTTGCGGCCGCGGATGTTGCATAACCGGCAGGAAACCGATACTCACCCGCATCGCTCCATCCCTCTGCTCCAACCTGCTGCTCTTGAAGATCTGCCGGCTGTTGAGGGGATGTGTTTGACGCTTGATCCTGTGTAGCATAAGCGCCGACAGCCACCAACCCTGTTGCCGCCGCCACCGTCATATCTTTCTTCAATCTTTCTTTAAAATTCATTGTTTCTCTCCTTCCGTTAAAAACAAAATTGCTCTAATCATACACCCATTTTAACGAAAAGTCAACTTTTTTGTTTAATTTTATTTTTTTAGGCTGCCCAAAGGCGCGGCACAGTCTGGTATTTTTCCTTTATCAGTCGCAGAAAACAAGCGTTTTATGTCAAACGCGCGCAGAGACGTCCGCCCCACCTTTACCCTTGGCAAATTTTCGACAAAACAGGGTTGACTTTACCCAACAATCGTGCTATGGTAACAGAAACCAACAAAGAAAGGAGTCCGCCATGTCCTATTCTATTGATAAGACCACTGCAGCAGCATATAATGAATTTCTTACCCCTAACGACACCAAAGCAAAGCACCAGTTTATCGCAGAATGTGTCGCTCTTGTTGACTCCCTTAAAGATGTATATGCCTCCAATGTAACCAGCCCTACGCAGTTTCCTGATGTTGACAACCGCGTTGGTTTGTTGGCGGAATACGCGCAAGGCACGGGACGCGACGCGCAACTTGCACAAGCGTGCTTAAGCAAAGCGGCCCTTTTGGGCTACCCGTTAGCACAATTCGCATACGCAAGTCTTTTAAAGAACACAAAATCTGAGTTCAACAAACAACTGTCCGGCGTATTGTTTGCGTTACTTATGGACAACCCGGCCGCCCCAGAACACCTGAAGGATGCCGTTCCGCCAGGTGCGACCCTTCGGGCTACCCCTTCTCAGACATTGGAACAACTGGCACAACAGGAGCCCATACAAGAGACGGCCTTGACCAACAGTTGGCTCCTAACGCGCGGAGAAAAATGGAAAAACAACTTGGCATCGATTACGGGGATTGAGAATCCGGACCACTTTATCAAAGGCACGAACACGGCGGCACTGGCTTGTGTGCCCTTCTTGATGTTAGGTCTGTATAATTTGCCGGTTGCCGACTGCGTCAATGCAGAATATATCAACGATATTTATACATCCACAGAAAATAAAGAGAAGTTTTACAACACGGTTGCCAACTATCGTCTTCCGCGCTTTTCTTGGATTGACCGCGTTAAAGTCCCTGTTATGGGCTTGCTCAGCAAATTACACTTGTCTAATGATTTTAAATCAGAAGGCCATAAAATGTGCGCTGCAGCCGATATCATCGTTATGCTGTTGTGCAAAGATTTATATCACGAAACCGCAGAAGGCCTGGACGCCCGCAAGCCACTGGCATTAGATACGCTGACAAAAATGGCGAAAAATGGTTTCCCTGCTGCACAACTGGCCTTATCTGTTTATTTAAGACAGTGTGGCGTTAAAGAAAACAACGCGGCCAAAATTACCAAGGCGTGCTTTTGGGCGAACAAAGCCAAAGAGAACGATTATACAACCAGCAATGAAAAGGCCTATATCAACGACAACCATTTGCTTGAAACGTCTTTGACAGAAAAGGAGCAAGCTGTGAGAGCTGCCGCCAAGGAAAGTCGAGCACAGAAGATGTCGCGGCATGACGAGCCTGCTTCCATCTCTACCCGAATCCAGCGCATTAAGCCCAATCCACGCTCTGCAAAAGTCACACGAATCAACCCTCGACAAGGTAAAGGCCAAGGCGAGTGATTCGTCCTGTGTTGGCTTTGATGTTTATCGATTAGTCTAAAAAAGAAAAATGGTGGAGATAAGGAGATTCGAACTCCTGACCTACGCATTGCGAACGCGTCGCTCTACCAACTGAGCTATATCCCCACAGAAGACGAGGCCTATTATACACCTTATGGTGCAAATGTCAAGGCTTTTATGTAATCACAGACGGTTGTGTGCGCCCTGTCCATTTTTCCACCTCAAAAACAGACAGCGCCAATTCCATATAAGGCGCCAAAACGTCGGCCGGCTCCTGATGCACCTGTTCCGCCTCAAAGCCTTCCACATAGACACGCACCGTTGCGCCCTGTGTGCCGGTGCCTGACAAGCGACACAGCAAGCGCCCGCCGTTCAACACAACGCGCAAGCCCTGGTGCTCGGTCACCTCACCTGTTACAGGATCCGTATAGGCGAAATCGTCCGCCTTTTTCACGTGCCAACGCCCGAAGGTTTGACCGACCAGGCTGGGCATTTTTTCACGCAGCGCCTTTATCATATTATCGGCCACCTGCTTATCGACCCCGTCAAAGTCATAACGCATCTGATAAGAGCGACCATAGTTGTGCCACAACTCTTCCACAATAGCCTGCACAGATTGCCGCGTTTGCGCCAAAATGCTCAACCAAAACAGAATCGCCCACAGGCCGTCTTTTTCGCGCAAATGGCAAGAGCCTGTGCCGAAACTTTCCTCTCCGCACAAGGTAATTTTGCCCGCATCCAACAAATGCCCGAAGAACTTCCACCCCGTCGGCGTCTCATAGACGGGCAAGCCTAAATCTTTGGCCGCACGATCCACCGCCATTGAGGTCGGCATAGAGCGCGCAACGCCTACGACGCCTTTTGGATTTCTTTGCACCGCATAATGCAGCAACACCGCCAGGCTGTCGCTGGGATTGACAAAAAAGTGCGGCCCTAAAATCATATTGCGGTCGCCATCGCCGTCTGACGCAGCACCAAAATCCGGCGCCTTATCTCCGTTCATAATTTCCACTAAATCGCGCGCATAGGTCAAATTGGGATCCGGATGAAGCCCGCCAAAATCTTCCAAAGGAATCGCGTGATGGACCGTGCCTTTAGGTGCGCCTAATTCTTGCTCAAAGATACGCAGCGCATACGGGCCTGTCGAGGCATTCATCGCGTCATAGACCATACGAAAGCCCGACGCCAACAATGCACGAATCTGTTCAAAATCAAACAAAGCTTTCATCAACTCAACGTAATCGTCTATCGAGTCGATAACGGCAATTTCCGTATCACCAAACTTTTGCGTTTGCTGTGTATGGACATCAATATCCGGCATATCAGCAATCACATACTCGGTCAGACTTTGTGTGTGCTCGTAAATGCGTTGCGACACTTCCTGTGGGCAAGGACCGCCGTTTTCCACGTCAAACTTCAAGCCAAAATCGCCCTTAGGGCCGCCCGGGTTATGACTGGCCGACAAAATAAAGCCGCCGTCCGTTTTGTATTTGCGAATCACGCAAGACACCGCCGGCGTCGAAAACAGGCCGTCTTGACCGACTATCAACTTCTTGACACCATTGGCAATCGCCATTTTCAAAATCAACTGAAGGACCGGCTTATTCAAATAACGCCCGTCGCCACCAACCACAAATGTTTTGCCTTTGGCATCCACAGCGTTAAAAATCGCCTGAATAAAGTTTTCCATAAAATGAGGTGTGCTTGTGACCTCTGACACCTTACGACGCAGGCCGGATGTGCCCATTTGCTGGTTGGCAATCGGCTGTGTGGCTATGTGTTGTATCTGCATCTTTTCCCCCTATCTGCTCGTTATGTCAAAGGCAACTGGCACGCCAACGCCCTCACCTCTTGCCGCGCCGCCAAATGCGACATGGACAACGGATAATGCAGCCCATTTTCACGCAAATCTAACATCGTCAGCCCGTTCAAGAACAGTTCGCGGAAAATAATACGCTCTGTCAAATTGGGCAACAAGGTGAATTTTAATTTAGAGGCCAATTGCGGCATCAAAGCGTCAATCGCCTGGCGATTCTTGTTCTTAAAGGGCGACATACGGTTGCGCACCACATACCAACGCAACGGCGTTTTCTGCATCAGATTGCGTTTCTGTGACACAGAAAACAAGCGTTCTGTGTAGTGGCTGGGCCCTCTTAATGTCATGCTCTGCGGATCAATGGACGCCAACACATCCAAATCGACTAAACTGTCGTTGATGGGGGTAACCAGCAAATCTGCCTGGAAAATAGCTTCGGAACTTAAAGCGGTATCCGCACCCGGCGTGTCTAAAATGATGACATCAAAGTCGTTGCGCAAACGATCCAGTTGAGCCCGCAAAAACAACACTTCGTTCGAAATATTGCTCATACGCACATGCTCCGGCATAGGCAAATCTATCTGCCGACGTGTCGCAAAAGCCTTTCTGTTTTCCAAGTATTTGGATAATGTGCCTTGCCGGCCGTCCAAATCCATGGTTACAACTTTTTTACCCTGACGCAGCCAAAGCACCGCCAAGTGCATGGCCAATGTTGATTTTCCCGTTCCCCCTTTTTCATTACCGATAACGACTATTTTTGCACGCATAGTGTTCCTTCCTTCAAAAAACGTAGAAATGCAAGATAACCGATTTTGTTCAATTTGTCAACAATTTTATCTATGTTGTATGCCCGTATAGACAGCTTCTTGGACAGATTCGACGCCCTGCCCCGTTTGCGCGCTGGTCAGCACAATGTCCGGATAACGCGCCACATGCTTTTCAGACGCTTGTTGCACTTGGCGAATCGCCTGCTCTTGTTGAGCGGCAGACAACTTGTCGGCTTTGGTTAGCACGATTTGAAAAACCACTGCTGTTTCGTCCAGCAAAGTCATCATGTCCTCATCACTTTTCATCACGCCTTGGCGTGCGTCCATCAGCAAAAAAACGCGGCGCAAATTAGGTCGACCGCGCAAATAAGTGCGCATGGACGACTGCCAACTTTTAACTTGGGCTTTCGGCGCTTTCGCAAACCCGTAGCCCGGCAAATCGACCAAATAGATTCGCTGATTGAGGCAAAAAAAGTTCAATTGCTGTGTGCGTCCGGGCGTGGCAGAAGCGCGCGCCACCTGTTGTCCGACAAGCGCATTGAGCAGACTGGATTTGCCCGCGTTAGAGCGCCCGACAAACGCAAACTCAGGCTTGTCACACGGGGGCAACTGATGCCATTGTGCGACCGAGCCGATAAAAGCACAAGGAGAACGAAATAACTTTTGCGCCGGCGTCATGCTTATGCCTTTGTTTTACGCATAATATACCTTTGCTGAATCATGGACAAAATATTGCTCCATGTCCAGTAGAGCACCAAACCGGAGGCCATGCGCCCAAACATAAAGGTGAATAAAATCGGCATCCACTGCAGCGCCGGATTGGTTTTCTGATCCGGATTCGTGGTCGGCGTCATCTTTTGTTGAATATACATCGTCACACCCATCAAGACCGGCAACACGCCCAAGTTCAAGAAGGACGGAATCGGCCAGGGAACAAGCCCAAACAGTGTGAAAACAGAACTGGGATCGGGCGCAGACAAATCATGAATCCACCAAATAAACGGAGCTTGCCGCATTTCTATGGCGACCGACAACACTTTATACAAGGAAAAGAACACCGGGATTTGTATAAAGACAGGCAAACAACCAGAGGCCGGGCTGACATGATGTTTCTTATACAGCAGCAACATTTCTTGATTGAGGCGCATTTTGTCGTTTTTATACATCGCTTGCAGCTGTGCCATTTCCGGTTGCAACTTCTTCATCTTGGCCATGCTTTCGAATGATTTAGAGGCCACCGGCAACATCAACAGACGCACAATCGTCGCCAACAACAAAATGGCCGCGCCCATGTTGCCTATCCACTGATAAAACCAGCCGAGCAACAGCAAGAATGGTTTTGTTAAAAAGAAATACCAACCAAAGTCGATAGCCAAATCAAACTTGGGAATATTCAACGCTTGCTGATAAGACGACAACAGGCGGTATTCTTTCGGTCCGACAAACACATAAGACACTTGCTCCGTGCTTTGGCCGGGGTCCAAAACTCTTTCTTCGCTCAACGCCTGCGCTGTATAGACATCGTCGGCTTGTTGTTGCTGATAGCGATAGTCTGTTTGAATCATGCCTGTGCTTTCAAACGCTATGCTTGTCAGCCAATATTTGCTCGTAATCCCCAACCAACCTTTTTGCGTGGAAAAGCGCTTTTGTCCGTCTTTTTTGACTGTTTCAAACGTTTCTTCCTGCAACACATCATCCATCACGCCGACGAATCCTTGATGAACCGTTGATCTTTCCGTAGACGGATTGACGGCGGTAATTTGCCCTCTCCACCGCACCACCGCTTTTTGTTGAGAACGGTTGATAGCGCGATCGGTCACGGTCAGCATATAGTTATCATCCAACAGGAACACACGCACGAACTCAACGCCCTGGGCATTACGCCAGCGCAATGTCAGAGGGCGATTCTCGGTCAATTTTTTTTGATCGGCTTTCCATAGGGTGTCCGCCTGGGGCACGTCTGTGGTTGTCGAGGAAAAACCGCTTTGCGCTGTATTGTGCGCGGACAACACTTGAACTTTCGGGCTATCGGCCGCCAAGGTCTCTTTATAATCCAACAATTTCCAATCTATGAGAGCTGCGCCACGCAAAGAAATACGACCATCGACGCGCTTGTTATGCACCGGCACATAGGGTTGATCTTGGGCAACAACAGGTTTGACTTCTTCCGCGTTTTCAACAACAGCCTGCGTTTGAACAACGGATTGTCGGGCCGTCTTGGGAAAGAAAAAATCGACCACCATAAACGCCAACAAGCCTAAAACAATGGCTAACAAAACATCTTTATTTTTCATAATAAACCTCTTTCTTTTCCGGAACGGGTGCGTAACCGCTGCCGCCCCGGGGATGACAATGCAAGATTCGGCAAGCGCCCATATAGCAACCTTTCACGAATCCGTATTTTTGTATAGCCTCTTGCGTATAGGCAGAACACGTCGGCTCAAAACGACAATGTTTTCCCAAAAAAGGAGATACACATACTTTATAGCACTGAATTAATTTTATAGCCAGATATTGTGCAGGATTCATGATATATTTCCTCACGAGCTCAATAATTTGGCTAATTCCTGCTGCATTTGCGCAAAGGGATAATCGATGGCGGCTTTTGTGCCGACAAAAACATAATCGTATCCGGGCTGTGCTATCGCCGGCAAAGTCAAACGCGCCAATTCACGCAGGCGACGTCTGGCCCGATTGCGTTGAACGGCCGAGCCAACCTTGCGACTGGTGGTAAAGCCAACTCGCGCCACAGGTCCTAACGGGTCATTTTCTCCCCTGTCAAGAACCTGCAAAACAAAAGCCGTTGCAAAAAAGCGCCGGCCTTGTTGAGAGATTTTAACAAAATCGTGTCTTTTTTTAAGGCGCGTGGTAGGAACAACCGGCACGAGAGCCTCTTAAGCGCTGAGAACCTTACGCCCTTTGGCGCGACGTTTGCTGAGCACGTTGCGTCCGTCGGCTGTAGCCATACGACTTCTGAAACCGTGGCGACGAGAACGAACTAATTGAGAAGGTTGAAATGTACGTTTCATTGATATCACTCCGTTTTTTCTTTTCTGTCAGGCTGACTTTTTACTTTAATTTTACACAAAAGTCAAGTCTTTTTTATCGCGTGCGGCCTTCGCGCAACGCAGCCATCAAGACATCCTTGCGCCGTTCTCCGCTACGAATCATGCGCGCGACACGCAACAAATTGCGCTCAACGTCCATCCGGGCGTCGCGGCTTCTGCGCGGTTCCAGCACATGCAGAACACAGCCGCTCAACAACGCCATTTCTTCCGGCGTCAAACGAATCCGCAGACGTCGCAACGCATTGCGCGGTGACAAACTGACGCCCCGAGACGCAGCATTGCGCACCTTCCGCTCAGGCTTTACTGTTTTGTCGCGCGACCGCACCACTTGATCTTGCGAGCGCATTGTTCGGGCTTTTTTCAAGGCTTCTGCCGCATGACAAAAACTTTTGAACACTAACATCTCCGTTGTTTTCAAAGCATTCATCTGATTGGCAAGCTCCGCCCGTTGTGCCTCGGACATCTTGTCCATGTTGCCTTTTTGTTGACGCAACATGTGGCGCAGAATGAACAGTTCATAATACGCTTCGTTAAAATCGTCTCTCAATCGTTTCATTTCGTCGGCCGTAACGACGCCGTCCATAAAAACGCCTTGTGCTTTCAAGCGGCGCTGCACGATATGTTTGCGCGTTCTTTCCATTGCGGCAGATATTGAATTTGTTGTCATTTGCGGCTCCTTAACGTTCGTTGACATATTGATTATACCGCGAAACGATAAAAAAGCAAAATCATATTGACTTTTCGGGTAAAAAAAGATACAGTAAGCCCGCTTATCAAAAAAGAGAGTTTTTATGATTCAGACGACTTATCCGCAAATGCATATTCATTTAGGCAATCTGCGCCACAACTATCAAGTGGCTACGCAGTTGGCGCAGCCGGCTCAAGTCGCCTGCGTTGTCAAAGACGATGCCTATGGCTTGGGAGTGGAACACGTCGTCAAAGCCCTGTTAGCGGAAGGCGCGCGTCATTTTTGCGTTGCCTGGGCCGATGAAGGCAAAGCGATTCGCCAAATGGCGCCGAATGCTCACATTTATGTTTTGCAGGAAATTGGCGCTGACACGTTAGACATTGTCCGCCAATATCATTTAACGCCCGTGATTTCCTCGTTGCCGACCTGGCAAGATTGGAAAAAGCAAGACATTAAAGATATTCAGCCGGCGTTGTTTGTTGAAACGGGCTTAAATCGCTTAGGCTTGAGACCTCAAGATGTGGCACAGTTGTCGCCCGAAGACAAAGCCTCGGTCACCATGTGTTTTTCGCATCTGGCCTGTTCTGACACGCCTGATCATCCGCTCAATACACAACAATTGACGTCTTTTGTCCAACAAAAGCAACTTTTCCCCAATGCACAAGCCTCTTTAGCGCAATCAGCCGGCACGGCGTTAGGCAAAGATTTTGTCTTTGATTTGGTGCGTATTGGCGCGTTGTTGTATGGCATACAGGCCCCAAAAGGCGCGGATGTCAAGCCTGTATTATTTGTCCGCGCACCTATATTACAAATCGCCACCGTCCCGGCGCATCAATCCGTCAGTTATGGCGCAACTTATACCGCCGCCACAGACCGCAAGGTCGCTGTTTTAGCGTTTGGCTATGGCAACGGTATGTTCCGTTCGTTGTCGAACGTCGGAAAGGTTTATGTCAACGGCCAGGCAGCTCCTATTATCGGGCGTGTTTGTATGGACAACCTGATGTGCGACATCACAGATATTCCCGATGTGCACGCGGGAGACATGGTCGATATTTTAAATGATGTTTATACCGCCGACGATATGGCACAGGACGCCGGCACTATTCCTTATGAAATCTTGTTGCGATTCGGACAGGGAGCACCCTTCCAACGTATTTGGAATTAAAGTTTTTTCAATACGGCAAACGGATTAGGTGTTGCGTCTTCGTGACTTTCAAACACTTCGCCCTTGTTGCGCGGATAATCGGGCAGCGCCAACGACAAATATTGAATAAACAGCTCGCCTAAATGAATAACGCCCTGCTCTATCAGCGCAATTTCTTCTAAAGACGCCTCTTCCGGCTCCTTGTCAACGAATATCAAATCGATGGAATCTTTGACTTTTAGCGCAACCGGTTGCAAACTGACAACCGAGGTCTGTTCGCCTTGCGCTTGGAAAGACAGCCGGCCACAAATTAGGTCGCCGCGCTTGATTTCCGCCTTGCCTTGAAAAGATGTTAAGGCGCGCAACCCCAGTCGTTTTGCGATTTTCGCACACTCTTCCTTTGTCGCTTCAAACTGCATTTTGTATCCTTGCGCGGGGATGTGTTGGACCGCAACATCGTAACATAACTCGCTTTTTGTCATTTTTTGCTTTCCTTTTTGACCAAAAATACCTATGATAATCATAGGAGTATTTAAGTTTATGTTCAAGCGTTGTTTGCTTTTATGTCTTCTGTTAGCCGGCTGCTCTTGGTTGCCCGTCAATGAAGTTGGACACGTGCCTTTGACCGAAGATCGCGTCAAGATTCGCGTGGGCAAAAGCAACAAAGAGGACGTAACACGCCTGATCGGCTCGCCGGCAACAATTTCATTATTTGAAAAAGAATCATGGATCTATATTGCCTCTAAAGAACAAACGCGCGGCTTTTTACCGCCCAAAGAAATTGATCGACAGATTTTCGTCGTAACTTTTAACAAGCGCGATATTGTTGAGGCAACGCGTTTTTATACCTTGGACGACGGAAACGATATTGTGCCAGATTCGACCACCACCAAAACCTATGGCAAAGACCTCAGCTCGATGGAAGAGCTGTTAGGCAACTTTGGACGCTTCCCTGCTAACAAAGGAAACGAGCGCTAGTTTATGTCAAATGCTTATGATGCTTTTTTAGGCGGCCGCTTACACCTTCACCAAACCGGGTATAAGGCCACCAATGATGCTGTTTTTGTCGCTGCTGCCGTTCCGGCCAAAGCCGGCCAACGCGTATTGGACGTCGGATGCGGAACAGGGGCGGTCGGGCTGTGCCTGGCGGCGCGAATCCCCGGGATTATTTTAACAGGCATGGACAACGATCCGGAAATGCTCTCTTATGCGCAGGAAAACGCCAAAATCAACAAGATTGAGGCGCAGTGGGTGCGTGGTAGCGTTCAAAACAAACAAACACTCAAAGGCGAACAATTTGACCATATTGTCACGAATCCGCCTTACTTTTCGCAATTGCCGCCACGGCAAAAATACGCGCACACGGCGCACACCAACGTGCCTTTGGCGACGTGGTTAGATTTTTGCGTGAAACGTTTGCGCCCGCGCGGCACGCTGACACTGATACACCGGACGGAGTGCGTTCCCGAAATTTTGGCCTGCTTGCAGGGCAGGTTAGGGCGTTTGACCGTTTTCCCCCTGTGGTCAAAGGCAGGCGAGGGCGCCAAACGCTGTCTTGTGCAAGGCACATTGGGCTCAAAACAACCCTTTGTCCTGGCACCGGGCTTGGTTTTACACGATTCGGATCGATTTACCGACGCGGCCGAGAGCATCATGCGGGCAGGGGATTTTCTCCCTCTGCGGTAACAAAATAGCCCAAAAATAAGCCCTCAACACTTACTGCTTCTGCGACAAAATGAACTTTTGAACAACAGAGGTCCTTTTGGGACACCGAAATCAGCCAAAAACACTATCATTTTTGTTCCCGCCGACAAACGCTTCATTTTTGGCGTCGCGTATTTTCTATAAAAATCAGACACTTATAAAAGTAATCTGACACATTAAAAAAAGAACTTTACATTTTTTAGATTTTTTGACACAATGTTTCACATGAAACAAAAACGGGGAAAGTTTCACGTGAAACAAGAGATAATTTTATCAAAAGAACTACAAAAAAAGCTTCAAACATTTGAAACTTTGCTCAAAAAGTGGCAAAAAGCCGTCAACTTGGTTAGCAACAATTCGCTGAAAGACGCATGGGAAAGACACATCCTGGACAGCGCCCAACTGTTCGCCTTTGTCCCGAAAGACGCAGAAACGCTGGTGGATCTGGGCAGCGGCGGAGGCTTCCCCGGTCTTGTTTTAGCCCTGATGGCCCACGACGCTGGCCGGTCTTTACATGTTCATCTGGTGGAAAGCGATACCCGTAAGTGTGCGTTTTTACAAGAGTGTGCGCGCCAATTGTCTGTGCCCGTGACCATCCATAATTGTCGGATAGAGGACATGCCTGCCTTGCCGGCTGACATCATCACGGCCCGCGCTTTGTCCGATTTGCCTACGCTATTGCGCTTGAGCGCGGCTTTTTGGAAAGACACGACGCACGCTTTATTTTTGAAAGGAGCGCGCGTTCAAGAAGAACAGGCCCGGTTGCCTGCCGGCTTTACTGTTCAGTCTATCCCCAGTCAAACCGACCCTTCGGGCGTTATTATTGATATCAGAAAGGAGGACTCATGAGTCTGTTCCCTCGCGTTTTTGCCATTGCTAACCAAAAGGGCGGCGTCGGCAAAACCACCACAACCGTCAATTTATCGACTGCCATCGCGGCTTTGCGCAAAAAGGTCCTGTTGATTGATTTGGATGCGCAAGGCAACGCCACTGTCAGTTTAGGCATCTCGCGCCAAAATGCGCCACACAACGCCTATACCATGTTGACCGGACAAGACACGCTGGACAGTGCGATTGTGCCGACACAGATTCCCTGTCTGTCTGTTTTACCGTCGGCCAAAGAATTACTCGGCTTGGACATCGAGCTGGCGCAGGTGGAAAAACCGCAGTTTTACCTGAAACAAGCTCTGCAGAATACGCAACTGGACTTTGACTATATATTTATAGACTGCCCGCCGGCCGTCGGTATGCTGACGATCAATGCGCTGACGGCGGCGGATGCCGTGATTGTGCCCATCCAGTGCGAATATCTGGCTCTGGAAGGTGTGGCCGACTTGATCAAGACCATTGAGCGCGTTCAAAAGAACTTTAACCCGCGCCTTGCCCTGCACGGTGTCTTGCTGACGATGTTTGACAAGCGGAGCCGTCTATCTTCCTCAGTGTGCCAAGATGTGCGCGACTTTTTCAAGCAACAGGTTTATGAGACAGTCATCCCGCGCAACGTGCGTATCCCGGAAGCGCCTTCACATGGAAAGCCTGTTCTTTTGTATGATTTTAAATGCGTCGGTGCGCAAGCTTATTTGCAACTGGCTAAAGAGTTTTTAAAACGAGAAAAGGAGTTTGTATCTCATGGATAAAATCGGTTTAGGAAAAGGCCTGTCGGCCATTTTGGGAGAAATTGACCCGGTGCAAGAGGCCGGCGAAAAGGCGGATGTTGTTGAGTTGGTGCCCGTGCAAAGCCTGCAACCCGGACGGTATCAGCCGCGTAAGGTGTTTGCGCCGGAACAGTTGGCGGACTTGGTCGCCTCAATTGCCGCCAAAGGCGTGTTACAGCCACTGCTTGTGCGTCCGATTGCCGACAACAAATATGAAATTATTGCCGGCGAGCGTCGTTGGCGGGCGGCCTCTCAAGCCGGTTTAA
The DNA here is from genome assembly GCA_017958225.1 of Alphaproteobacteria bacterium. Lineage (GTDB taxonomy): Bacteria > Pseudomonadota > Alphaproteobacteria > CAAHEQ01 > UBA3637 > RGIG10359. The sequence goes on along the minus strand of JAGDDD010000018.1, from coordinate 29,025 downwards.
AACAGGTGCCGGCCATTGTCCGACATTTTTCCGACAAAGAAACTTTGGAAGTGTCTTTGATTGAAAACTTGCAACGCCAAGATTTAAATGCGTTGGAAGAGGCGGCGGCCTATGCGCGCTTGATGAAGGAGTTTCAATACACGCAGGAAGAATTATCCAAAGTGGTAGGCAAAAGCCGCAGTCATGTGGCCAATATGATGCGCTTGCTGGACCTGCCTGACAGTGTCAAAAAATTGTTGGAAAGCAACGAATTGTCCGCCGGACATGCACGTGCTTTGTTAAACACCGCCCATCCGGAAACCTTGGCTAAAAAAATTATTGCGCAAGGACTCAACGTCCGACAGGCCGAACAGTTGGCTATGCAAACAAAGAAACCGCGCGCGACAGGCGCCGCACCGGCCCACGAGCATAAAGATCGGGATATTTTGGCATTGGAGGCCGAATTGTCCGCCTTGCTGAAGACAGCGGTATCTATTAAATGGACAGGAAAATCCGGCAAAATTACGGTCGCCTGCAACAATTTGGAAAAGTTGGATACGATTTTACAACGTCTGACAACCGGCGGGCCAGTCGAAGATTAGCGCTTTTTTCTCTGCTCTGTCAGTTGTAACAGGGCGCGTTGCGCCATCAAATCCATCGGCAAACCCGACTTCATCTGCTTTTCTGTTTCCAACAGCGTATGAATCATATTTTGAATCTGCGGGCCGGACAGCACACTCAACGCCGATCGCCATGTGTCCTTGTAAGCGAATGGAATAAAGGGAACGGCGGCGCGTGAGGCAGAATCTATGTCGGCGCCTTTAGCGACTTTCGCACGAATCGATAACATCTGCATCATGCGAGACAAGACCGCACGCACCAAAGACACACTGTTGATTCCGTCTTGCCACAACAGCTCAACAGAGCGTTGAACGCTCAAATCATCCCCCCTCAACAGCGCGAAAAAGACATCATCCGTGCTGACTTTGGCGTTATTGCCAATCAACGCTTCCACATCCGCCAAGGTAACTTGCTTTTTGTCGCCCATATACACACACAATTTGTCTAAATCAGACAAGGTGACTTGCCGGTCCGCGCCCTCATAGGCGGCCAGTTGGGCTAACGCGTTGGGCTCTATGGACAGACCCTGTTGCGACAAAAATGTTTGTATCAGGCTCTTTAATTCGGCAACCGAAGGCAAATAACAGCCCAGGGCGGCCGCTTTGGCGTCGGCTTTATACAGGCGATAAATGGCCGACTTCGTATTGAGCGTATCGGATGTAACCAACACAAACACGCCGGGAGCCGGCTTTTGCAAATAAAGAGCCAGCTCTTTTTCAAACGTATCTGACGGATTGCACAAGTGAACAATGCGTTTGGATGCCAATAAACTCATCGACGAGACTTCATCCCAAAACAAAGAAGGCGTCGCCTTTAAATCGTCGGGCGTAATTTTAATCACATCAAAGCCGCCTTTTTTAGCGCCCAACAAGTTCAGCGCCGTTTGCGCCGCATCGGCTATACCGCCGACATCCGCGCCAAAAATAAACAGGCTGGGCATACGATTGAGGGCGTCCGCCGTTAAAAAAGGCCTTTTAATTTCCATTGTTTTTCAATTGTTTAAGTGTTTGGGCCACCTGTAAGGCAATTTGATCTGCCAACATCAAGCTGAGCGTCTTTTTGATATTTTCGCGGGCCGTTACCGTCGCATACGGGTCTTTACGCAAAATGTTATAGTTGCTCGCCACGCGCGCCGCTGAACTCAACAAAACCTTCTTGGTTGCCATTTCCGTTAATTGATAGGTTGCCGACAAGTGCATAATCGCTTGCGTTGCGGTGTTGTCTGTGACGATACCCACATTGGAAGACGTTTCCTGCACGCGACTGACCGTCAATCGATAGGCCTTTTTGGCGTCCTCGTTTTTCGGATTTAAGGTGTTGATCAACTCTTGGCGAATCACACGCCCGATTTCTTCGGGGATAGGCTCAATTTGAACTTGTGCCGTCACCGCGTCGGCCTGCGCGTCTTGCTTTTCATAAACGGGAGACCACTGACACGCCGTCAATGCCGCCAATCCTAACACCATGATGCCTTTATACAACCACATGAACGACTCTTCCTTTTTTATAAATAATGCGTTGAACCGATTTGCCTTTTATTTTATTCGAAACAGCGGGTAAAGACAAGACTTCTTTTTCAAGCTGCGCCTGTGAGGCTTTTGCGCCTTCCCAATACCAAGCGCAAAAACGACCACCCACCAAGACGGGCAGGGGCAACGCCTGAACTGCCACCCAACGATAAAAGGCGGCCGCTTGCTGTTGTGCATTTGGCAAAAGATACAAGGCAGCGTGCGGCACCATCGGATACACCACCGCCAAATAAAAACTTTTTTGTGCGACTGATACTGGCTTGGACAGGCCGGCACGCACCAACGATAAGGCTTGATAAAAGTTGCCGTTTTGCAGGGCTTTGACGATGGCGGCATCCCCTGGATTTTGCTGTATATACATTGTAATTACACCGTCTGAAAATGGCTCGGCGCCGCGCAGTTTATGCACCAGTTGATGGACCAAGCGCCAACAAGACGCCGGCGGGCACGCGTTCGTTTTTTCGGACAAGACGCAAGATAAACGGAAGGCATCGGCCCCTTGAAACAAATTGTCCGGCAACGGGGCGTGCGACGAAATCAAAACACCCAACCGGAGAAGCGAAGGCTGCCCGGCAACAAGATCCATGCCCTGATAGCGCGCTCGTATATCCGCCCTGACTGCCTGCGTTATGCCCGGCGCATCGGGCAACGGCCACACTTGGCCCGCCCACAACTCTTGCGCCCGCGCTTCCGCCGCCTGTAAAGGATACCTTTCTTGATACATACAGATAATGTAACCGATTTTATTTAATTAAATCTTAAAGCCAAACGGACCACAACCCGACCAATAAAGGCCTTGTTTTCCCTAAAGTTACGCCCTATGTAATTACATTGTAATTATGTTATAAAAAGTCTGGACAAACTGTCTCTTTTCGTGTAGGCTATAAGCCATGAAGCGCGTTTTTGTCATAGCGGGACCGACCGCATCCGGAAAAAGTCATCTGGCTTTACAGATGGCTGAATATCTGCATGGCGAGATTGTCAACGCTGACTCCCTGCAAGTCTATCGGGATGTGCCGTTATTGACTGCCCAGCCGAGCGATGAAGACAAACAACAAGCTCCTCATCATTTGTATGCGTATTTAGGCGCTACCGAGAGAGAAAATTGTTACGGATGGTTGCAGCGCGCTGTCGAGGCTGTCAAAAACATAGAAACGCCCATTTTTGTCGGTGGCACGGGTCTGTATTTAAAGGCGCTGACAGAAGGCTTGGCCTCTTTGCCCGACATTCCCGACGACATTCGCACTCGGGTTCGGCAGATGCCTTTAGACGAGGTATTGGCGCAACTGCCCAACGACAGTTTGCGCGATCCGCAACGTGCGCGTCGGGCTTTGGAAGTGTTCTTGGCGAGCGGGCATTGGCCTTCCTATTTTCACAACCGGCCCAAAAAGCCCGCACTGATCGCCGATTTTTATACTATTTTCATCGAGCCGGATCGGCAGACGCTGTATCAACGCATTGACGCGCGCTTTCAACAAATGGTAGAGCAGGGGGCATTGAACCAGGTTCGCGACCTGTTGCGCGCCAACCCGCAAAAAACAGGCGGCGTTTTTCAGGCATTAGGCGTAAAAGAATTATCTGAAGTCATCGAACAGGGGGCCGATTTGGATACCGCTTGCGCACGTGCCGCTCAAGCCACGCGTCATTACGCCAAACGTCAACTGACTTGGTTTAGACATCAAATGGTTTTCAAAAAAATTATAGAAAAATCAGACATTTGCACAATTAAAAAATATTTGTGATTACTTTGTAATTACTTCTTGCTTTTTATCTTAAAGCCTGTTATCATTCCTGTAACAACCCATGATATAGGAGATAGCATGAACTCGTCTTTATGGAAAAAACCCGTCGTTTTAGGCGCCTGTATTGTCAGCCTTGTCTGGATAGGTCTGGCGCTCGATTACCTCAGCCAAGCAGGCTGGTGGAGTCACCGTTATGAGTTAGCGCCCGCGGAGTTTGTCGGCACCTTGCTCAGCCAATGCCTGCCGTTAGCGCTGATTTGGTTTGTGGTCGTCTGGATCTTGCATAAAAAGCAATTGCAGGAAGAAACGCAGATGCTGCAAAATTATATGCAACAGCTGATGTTTCCGACGGAAGAGGGAGCGGCCTATACCCAGGCGCTGACATCCACGCTGCGCGATCAAATCAAAGAGTTTAAAAAGGTATTTGCCCTGGTCGCCGAACAAAGCCAAAATATGCGCACTGATTTGCGCACCTGGTTACAGGAATTGGCGCGCATTATCGACCACGCGGACAAACATACCCTGACTTCTATTCGTCAAATGGCGCGTCACGTGCAAATATTGGCTAAATCCATGGAAAAGGCCAATGCGACCACGCAGGAAGTGACACAATCTTTGCAAATGCGCTCCACTATCTTGCAAAAAGCCGCCGACAACACTGTTCAAACAGCCGCACAAATTACCGCTTTACTGGCCAAAAATAAAGAGCAAATTGAGGCGGTAACGCACACGGTTTTGACCTCGGTGGATCGCGCGCAAGAAGGTTTGGGGCAGGCCCGCACGATTGCGCAGGCTTTTGCTGCCAACAATCAAGGGCTTGACGCTATTTTGACGCGCTATGAGGCCGACACGCAACAATGCCAGGAAAGATTGTCCAACAACGCACAACAACTGATTCACAGCGTGCAGGAACAAGGGCGTATTTTAGAGGCCGAAACCGACAAACTGCTCGGCCGCCTAACCACAGCGCAAACACAAACGTTGGAACAGGCACAACAGGTGCAATCTCACACCGATCAGGCGTTGCAACAGCTCAACAAGTTCAACACGCAAATCAGCCTACAGGCCGAAAACATACAGCAATCGGTGGATGGGCTGGAAGAACACCTGTCGATTTTACAAAAAACGGACCTGGCGCCCCAGTTGGACCAGCTGAAAAAGATTTCTCAAGAGGCGGCCAAACATATCAGCGCGACCAAAGACAATTTGGATTCCTTACAGTTGGATTCGTTTATGACAGACGCGCGTCTTATCTTGTCGCACCTGTCGCAGTTTTCCATTGATATGACTCACATTTTCTCGCCGAAAGCGGAAGAGGGCTTGTGGAAAAAATATTATGCTGGCGATGTCAGCGCGTTCATGCGGCACTTGCTGACCGCCTTGTCCAAAGAAAAGCGCGACAAGTTGCAGAAACTGTATCAGACAGATACCTCTTATCGCATTGCGGTCACGCGCTATTTGGCGGAGTTTGACGCTTTTTCGGCCAAGATACAAACCAACGGGAAAAAGGAGTTGTTGCTGCCTTTGTTGGTCGGCTCTGACGCCGGACGGCTTTACATGATTCTTAAACAGTGCCATAGCGCACCGACAACGAAAGGAGACGCCTCATGAAACTGTCTTTAATTCGTATCGGCAATTCACAAGGCGTGCGCATTCCGGCGGGCGTTATTTCTCAATGTGGCTTTAAAAAAGTATTAGAGGCCACCGTTCAAAACAATGCGCTGATTTTGCAACCAGCTGACCGGCAGCGTCACAACTGGGATGTGTTGGTGGAGCTGGAAGCACAAAACACACCTTTTCATGAAGAAGGAGAGTGGCAATGGTAAAACGCTTTATGTTGTATATGACACAAGAAGAAGGCGAGCAAAAGCCCTGCGTCGTTGTGTCTCCGGATGAACTCAACAAGCATTTGCCTTATGTCTGCGTGGCGCCGATTACATCGCAACTGCGCCCGCTGCCTTTTCGCGTCACTGTGTTGTTGGATAAACAGGAAGGACAAATTATGTTGGACCAACTGCAAACCCTGCCCAAATCGCAACTGATACGCAAAATCGGGGTGCTCCCGAGTGCTTGCCAAGAGACGATTTGTGCGCTTTTGCAGAAGTTGTTTGCATTGTAAAAATGACTTGCAATCGGCAGGGCTTTTACATACACTTTATATAAGAGGTTGCTATGGACTTTTTTATTCGTGTCGGAAAGATTGTTTTAAGGTTTTTAAGGGCGACGGGCCGCCTGGGCCTTTTTACCCTGCAAGCCGTTTATAATTGCTTTACACCGCCCGTTTATGTCAAACAAATGGTGGAACAGTTTGTGGAAATCGGCTTTTATTCGTTGCCGGTAGTCGCGCTGACAACTTTTTTCTCCGGCGCGGTAATTGCCCTGCAAACTTACGAAGGATTTTCTCAGTTTTCGGCGGAAAGCTCGGTGGCTTTGGTGGTGCTGATAGCGGTGTTGCGCGAATTGGCGCCGGTCATGGCCGGCTTGATGGTGGCCGGACGTATCGGTGCTGCCATGGCGGCAGAAATCGGAACCATGCGCGTAACCGAGCAAATTGACGCCATGATTACTTTATCAACGAACCCTTTCAAATACCTGATTGTGCCGCGCATTGTGGTCAGCGTGATTATTCTGCCCGTTTTGGTGCTGATTGGCGACGTTATCGGTATTTGCGGTGGCTACCTGGTCGGTATTTATAAACTGGACTTTAACTCGGTATCTTATTTGAACAGCACCTGGACCAATTTAACAACGGGAGATATCACGACCGGCATGGCTAAGGCCGCCGTTTTCGGCTTTATTGTGGCCTTGTTAGGTTGTTATCACGGTTATAATTCCAAAGGTGGCGCACAGGGTGTGGGATCGGCCACCACAAACGCTGTGGTGTCAGCGTCTATTCTCATCTTGATTTCCAACTACATTTTGACCGAATTGTTCTTCAAGGGGTAAATCATGAGTAAAGTCAAAATCAGTCTTCATAATGTGTGTAAAGCCTTTGGCCCCAAAGTCGTGCTTGACGATTGCAATTTAGATATTTACGAGGGCGAGTCTTTGGTGATTTTAGGTGCGTCCGGTTCGGGCAAATCGGTTATGCTGAAATGTATTTTAGGCCTGATTACGCCGGAACAGGGCTCTATTTTGGTGGATGGGCTGGAATCGGTGCATGCCAACGGATCGACGCGCGTGCAGATTATTCGTAAAATCGGCATGTTGTTCCAAGGCGCGGCCTTGTTCGACAGTATGAACGTCGCCGACAACATTGTCTTTGGACTGAAAAGAGATAAAACAACGCTGATGCAGTTGGTGTATGATAAGTTGGCGCAAGTCGGCCTGACAAAAGATGTGGCAAACCTGTTCCCGTCAGATTTGTCCGGCGGTATGCAAAAACGTGTCGGCTTGGCGCGTGCTATTGCTTCTCGGCCGGAGATTTTGTTTTTTGATGAGCCGACAACAGGTCTGGATCCGATTATGTCCGACGTCATCAATAAATTGATTGTTTCGTGCGTGAAAAATATCGGCGCCACCGCCTTGACGATTACACACGATATTGCCTCAGCGCGCAAAATTGCCGACCGAATCGCTATGTTGTATCAGGGCAAAATTATTTGGATCGGCACCGTCAAAGAGTTAGACAAGACGGACAACCCCTATGTTCGCCAATTTATTCAAGGCTCCAGCGAAGGCCCGATTAAACTGCCAACCATCGAGGAATCATGAGCAAGCCGACATCACATTTTGTTTGTCAATCGTGCGGAGCGACCTATGCGAAATGGGCCGGCAAGTGCGATTCGTGCGGCCAATGGAACTGTTTGGTGGAAGAGGCGTTGCCGACCACTCCGGCAAAATCTGTCGGCTCTAAAGGCGGACGACAATTGGACTTTACCTCACTACAAGGCAAAGTTGAGTTACCCGCGCGCTATCTGTCCAACATTCAAGAGTTGGATCGCGTGTGCGGTGGCGGCTTTGTGCAAGGCTCGGTCATTTTGGTCGGTGGCGACCCGGGCATCGGCAAATCAACCTTATTACTCCAGGCGGTCGCACAATTGTCCTCGGGCAAAGATCCCTTACGTTGCGTTTATATTTCCGGCGAAGAGTCGGTGGCACAGATACAGCGACGCGCCAAACGGTTAGGCTTGGAAGGCTCATCCGTCGAATTGGCCAGTGCTATGAACGTACGCGATATTTTGGCCTCTTTAGACACAGCGTCGGCACCTGATGTCGTGGTGATTGACTCGATTCAAACTATGTTTGTGGATACGCTCGACTCGGCGCCCGGCACCGTCGGTCAAGTGCGTGCAGCCGGTCATGAACTCATCGAAATGGCCAAGCGGCGCAACTGTGTTTTGTTCCTGGTCGGCCATGTCACCAAAGAAGGCGCGTTGGCCGGCCCGCGTGTGTTGGAACATATGGTCGATACTGTTCTTTACTTTGAAGGCGACAGAGGCCACCATTTCCGCATTTTGCGCGCGGTGAAGAATCGTTTTGGTGCCACGGATGAAATCGGCGTGTTTGAGATGACCGAGCAAGGCTTAAAGCAAGTGCCAAACCCGTCCGCGCTGTTTTTGGCGGAATGACAGGGTAACATTTCCGGCTCATGCGTGTTTGCCGGCGTAGAAGGCTCGCGACCGATGTTGGTGGAGATTCAAGCGCTTGTTGCGCCAGCCGGCAACGGTATGGGGCGTCGCGCGGTCGTCGGTTGGGATGCCAACCGGCTGAATATGCTGGTTGCGGTTTTGGAAGCGCGTTGCGGGCTGTCGTTGGGCTCGCGCGATATTTATTTGAACGTCGCTGGAGGCTTAAAAGTGACAGAACCGGCCGCAGATTTGGCGGTGGCTGCCGCTTTGATTTCGGCGCTGACACAAAAGCCGATGCCGGCGGATGCGGTTGTCTTTGGGGAAGTCGGCCTGTCCGGCGAAGTGCGCTCTGTTCCTTTGCAAGATTTGCGCTTAAAAGAGTCTAAAAAATTGGGCTTTTCACGCGCCTTTATGCCAAAGGCCACACACAAAACTATGAATATTTGCGCCATTGGGCATATTCGCACGTTGGTTGATTTGTTTATGAAAGGAACAAGAGAATGACGTTGGACATTGCTATTTTGTTGATTGTTGGTATTTCCGGCCTGATTGCCTGGTATCGCGGGCTGATGCGCGAATTACTCGGCTTGGCGTCATGGGTGATTGTGTTTTTTGGGGCGTGGTATGGATGTGCCCTTGTTCAGCCACTTTTTGAAAAGTTTATCTCTCATCCCGATGTGGCAAAATGGGCGTCTATTGCCGCGTTAGCATTAGCCATTTTAATTGTTTGCACCCTGATCAACGCCATTATTGCCCACAAACTGCGGAAAACCTTTTTGAAAACGCCCGATCAAATGTTGGGATTCGTTTTTGGCCTGTTGCGCGGTATGTTGGTCGTGTCGCTGATTTTCTTTGCCGTTACTCGCGCCTTACCACCGAAAGAGTGGGAAGATTATCTGGAAGAAAGTCATCTGTCATCGGTGTTACAAACCTGCGATTCGTTTGTGGAAAAAGCATTACCGGACAGCGCAGCCGCCTATTTTTCGGATATGCGCAGAGAGCCGCCGAAAGCGCACCACAAGGCTGACAAAGAGGCCAAGCCGGCGCCTGATGTTTCGCCTTACGACGAATTACAACGCAAGGCGATGGACAAGCTGATTGAACAACTTTAACGCATAAACTTTTGCGCCAGTTCTAACTCTTCCGGCGTGTTGATGTCTGCCGGCGCTTCTTCTATCAATTTGACAGAGGACACGATTTTCGCATAAATGCTCATCCCGTTTTCCAAAGCGCGCAATTGTTCCAACTTTTCGATGCGCTCCAATTGCCCGACAGGCAGCCGCACAAATCTTTGTAACGAGGCGGCATTATAAACGTAAATACCGATATGCCAAAAGGCTTGCGGTGTAGCGACGGGGTTATCGCGATAATGCGGCACCGGGTTGCGCGAAAAATACAGCGCACGCGCCACACTTTCCCCTTCTCCCAGTCCCATAGCGATTTTGACATACGACGGATTTTGAATCAGCGCCTGATCGGTCAATTTCATGCCGACAGTTACGATATCTGCGCCGGTTTTATGCATAATGTCAATCAATTCCAAATCAAGAGCGGGATTGACGTTGATGCCGTCGCCTTGAAAATTGACAATTGTGTCGTATTTCACACCTTCGGGATCGATTTGCTGTAAAGCGGCGGCGATTCGGTCTGTGCCGGAAGGCAAACTGGGATCGGTCAAACGGCATCGCGCACCAAAAGTCGCGGCCACATCTTGTATTTCTTTATCACCGGAAGCAATGTAAATATCGTCATCCGTATGCACTTTAGCCGCATGCTCATATACGTGCTGTATCAAGGGTTTGCCATTGATGAGCGCTAGCGGCTTGTTGGGCAAGCGCGTTGATTTTAATCTTGTCGGAATAATGACTGCTGTTTTTGACATGATGTTCTCCTTATCAACCAATTTCATCTAATAAATAGTCCGGCTGCGCGCCCGATTCTTGTATCAGCTCTTGCAAAGTTTTGCCGCGCACAATCGCGTCGTGTGTGATACCTTCCTGCATAATCAAGACTGTTTTCATGCCGACTTGCTGTCCGCCCTTGATGTCGGTGCGAATCGTATCGCCCACCATCACGCTGTCTGACGGCTCAGCCTTCAGCAAGGCGCACGCATGCAAATAAATATCCGCATAGGGCTTACCTATCCAAAAAACACGCCCGCCGTGTTGTTCATACCATGTGCCCAAAGAGCCGGGTGTGACATAACGCGTGCCGCCTTCAAACGCAAAATGATCCGGATTGGCACAAATCATGGGAAGCCCCTTGTCCAGCGCTTTTTGCGCCATAGGGATAAAAGGATCAACGGTGGAACACGACCGCCCCAAATGCCTGAGCGAACTGACATACACGACCGACGCTTGACGGATGTCCTTTGTCAAGCGCGCTTGCAGGCCTTCAAACAATTCCGGATTGTCTATGCCCAACACAAATATTTTGCCTTCTTTGCCGGCGATTTTGTCCAGATAATCCGTCGTATTCATCCATGTTTGTAACAATGAGCCCGATGTAATGATGCGGTCGTAATACACGCCTTTTATCAGGCCTAACGCCGCGTATCGTTTTTCCAAAACCTCGTTCATCAGCGTAGAGTTGGACAACAGGCCGATTGTCTTGCCTTGTTCTTTCAATTTCTTCAGCACAACCAGGCCTTTAGGGTAAAATGCTTCTCCGTCAAAAACCACGCCCCACAAGTCTAAAAAAAACGTTTGCGCCTGGTCGGCAATATCACACAACGACTGAATCGTCTTCATAAAGCACCTCTGATTTTGTTAGGGTAGGCGATGTATAAAAAAAAGTAAAGACATAAAAATCTTTTTGTGGTAGAGTAGAAAAACCGATAGAGAGGAAAAAATGTTTACATTGGTATTAGTTCTTGTTTTTGTGGCTGTATTGGGCTATTTCGGCCTATATACCTACAACAAACTGGCCAGCGCAAGTCAATATATTCAGACAGCCTGGGGCGAATTAGATGTTTTGTTGTCTCAACGTTATCAGATTTTGGCCGACCTGATTCGCAAAATTGCCAACTTTACCAATCGCGAACAAAGCTTGGTCCAAAAGTTAGTTGATCTGCGCTATGCCGCTTTGTTGCTGCAAAAGAAAGGTGCAGATCGTTCTTTCCAGGAAAATATGATTACCGCCGCCGTTCCGGATGTGTGTGCTTTGTTAAAAAAATATCCGGAATTAAAAGAAGATAAACCCTTTATGGATTCGTTGAAAGATTTTGTGTCCATCTCCAATCAAATACTGGCTTCTATACGTTTGTATAACAAAACAGCCAAACTCATCAATGATTTGGTGCAAACGTTCCCGACATCCCTGGTGGCCGATATGTGGCACATTACCTCTCAAGATCTGATTGCTATTCAGGATGTCGTGTTGCCCGATGTGGATCATTTAGGCGAACAGCCTCAAGCAGAAAATACAGAAAAAAAGGAGTAACCTATGTCCGTATCTGTTTTGCCCGTCCGCGGCACGAAGGACTTTTTGCCGCAAGAAATGATTGTCCGCGATTATGTCCAAAATGTCATTTTACAGACGTATCAGGCGCATGGGTTTAAGCATATTCAAACACCGATTATGGAAAGCATTGAACGCTTGAGCAAAAGCGAAGGCGGTGAAAACCTCTCCTTGATTTTCAAAATCTTGAAAAGAGGCGAAAAGTTACAACTCAATCAGCCGAATCTGACTGAAAACGACCTGGTGGATAGCGGGCTGCGTTATGATTTAACCATGCCTTTATCGCGCTTTTTTGCCAACAATCGCATGGCTTTGCCCACGCCTTTTAAGTGTATTCAAATCGGACAATCGTTCCGCGCCGAACGCCCTCAAAAGGGCCGCTTGCGCGAGTTTTATCAGTGCGACGTGGATATTTTGGGTGATTCGTCTGTGGCCAGCGAAATAGAGTTGATTGATACCGTAACGCACACTTTGTTGAACTTGGGCTTTTCCGGTTTTACCGTGCGCGTCAATGATCGTCGCTTGCTGACCCGTCAGATAGAGCAGGCCGGTTTTGCGTCTGCCGACGTTCCGTCCGTTTGTATGACGTTTGACAAGCAAGACAAAATCGGGGCCGAAGGCGTGCGCGCCGAATTGTTAGAAAAAGGCTTTAAGCCTGATGTTGTCGAGGCCTTTATGGGTTCTGTTATGAAAGATATGTCCGTCTTGCCGAACGCGGACGATGAGGTTGTCCAACGCCTAAAACAAGTGATAGATGTGGCACAACGCCTGGCCGGCGACAAGTTCCAGGTTGTGTTTGACAAATCCTTGGTGCGGGGCATGGGCTATTACACGGGTATTGTGTTTGAGATTCATAGTGCGCAATACGCGACAGCTTTGGGCGGTGGCGGCCGCTATGACAATATGATAGGCCAATACTGCGGCGAACAAGTGCCGGCCGTCGGCTTTTCCATTGGCTTTGAACGTATTTGCGACCTGTTGCTTGAAAAGGGCTTCACGCCGCCGAAAGTGCAAAAATATACCGTCCTGGTGTATGCGCCGGAAGACAATTTAACGGATGTGTTTGTAAAGGCTGCCGAATTGCGCAAGCAAGGCTACACCGTGGCCCTGTGTGCCAAAAGCAAAAAATTGGGCAAGCAATTGGATGTCTATGCACAAGAAGGCTATACATCCTTTATTTCTTTTGCCGACGGAACAGAAAAACCTCTGGGAAAAAGAGATTAAAATGAAAAAGTGGCTGTGTTTTTTATGTGTTTTGCTGATTGTCGCCTCTCTGGCAGCCTGCGGTCGTCGCAATGCGCCACATAATCCAGATACGGTGTATCCTAGGATATATTATTGACCTTAGCCCATTTTAACAAAGCAGGAACGGTTGTTCCGTGGTCGGGGTAAATCGCCCAACCGATTTGTAATTTGATGCGCACTTTGGCCTTTTTATAGGGAATGGGCAACGCGTAGGCGCCCTTCAATCTGTCTAAAATAATATACACATTGTCCGCTGTATGAACGCGCTCATATAACAACCAAAACGCGTTCGGCTCACGCGCCATCGCCAAGGTATCCACACTGCGAATAGCATTTTGCAAGCGGGAAATCAGCACACTGCGCACTTCCTGCCAACCGGCCTGTCCGTGCTTTTCCACAATAGCGTCGGCATTTTGCACAACCGCATACATCAAGACCACATGTTCATTGACCTCGGACACATGCCCACGCGCCTCACGCAAAGCGCGCAACAAGGCCTGTTCAGAGCGATCGGCCAACAAAATAGTTGAGGGCAAACCCGTGGCAGCATCAAAGGGGGCCAACATTTGTTTTTCTTTTTCCAAGGCGGCGCACTTGCGTTGGCTTTGTAACAAGGCTGTTTCGTTATACGCCTCTAACAACACCACTTGCTCTTTATTCACAAACAGCGGGATAGCGCGCATATTCATAGCGATAATCTCGCCTTTTTTTGTTTGCAGACGAATCAATTGATAGGGCGTTCTGGATCTTTGCAACAACATATCCGCAACGCGTTCTTTATCCGGCTCAGCCACAATTTTCAACGCTAACCGACCTTGCAATTCTTCCGGCGCATAGCCTAATAACTGGCATGTCGCCTGATTCATTTGATCAATCAGGTTGTTTTTAATGCTGCAAAAAAATGTATCCGTGATCTGAATAAAGTAATCACTAAGGATTTGACCGGATGTTTTTGGCATATCGCGCCCCTTTACTGTTTATATGTCGTCCAGGATAAAATGTTCTTAAAAATAAATCAAGTAAAAACTCTTGCCTTGCTCTCTCTTTCGTGGTAGGGTAAAGGCAAAGGATGGTCCTATGAAGGTTCTTTTGGTTTATTTTTCCGGTTGCGGATACACATTTTGGACAGCGCAAAAACTGGCCACGCTTTTGAAGGCACAAGGACATACGGTGTCCGGCGTGCTGGATATTGAAAAGTATGCGCCGGCTGAACAGGAACGTTCAGAACGCCATATTTTTTTAACGCCGACTTATTTTTTCGCGCCACCGGCTTTGTTTGTCAAAGCGTTGCATAAAATCCCCATGGTCGCGGACAAAGAAGCGGTTGTGATTGCCACAAAGGGCGGACAACAAGGGCTGACTACGGTTTATACGCGCAGTTTGCTGACCTCTCGCGGCTACAAGGTTATCGGCACCGCTGACTTGACCTTGCCGGACACCTTCATCGGCTTAAAATCTTCGCAATTGACCAGCGCACAACGTGTGGCCCGTTTGAAAAAGGCCGAGGACGAATTGAAAGCCTTGTGCAAAAAAATTGTCGGCACAGAGCCTTTTTCTTGCGATAGATCCCGCGCTTATAGTTTTATCGCTTTACCATTTTTATGGGTATTTCGGCACGCCTTCGGCCTGTCGTTTATTTCCACAGACGCCTGCACACATTGCGGCCTGTGCGAAAAGAATTGCCCCATGCACTGTATTCATTTAAAAGACGGGCGACCCGTGTGGAAGCACAATTGCACCGCCTGTTTCCGCTGCGTCAATGCCTGTCCGGCGCACGCCATAGACATGTCGGCGGTTAGTTGGATCTTAGGTGCTTGCGGTGCTGTTATCGGCTGGATATTCGTGCGTTGGTTCTTTGGTTGGCTCGGCGCATTTTTAAGCGCTTTTGTCGGCCTGGTCGGTTTGGCCTATGGTTGTGTTGCCGGCGTGGCTGTCGGACAAAAAATATATCGCAAAGTGGCACAAACACCGTTGTTTGCCAACCGTAACCGCATTGCTTGTGAAAACATCAAGAAAGGATAACAGATGATAAGATTTTTTCTTGGCCTGCTCGGCGCCTTTATCACAAAACACGCGATGGCTAATCCGGCGGCCTGCACGGCGGTCTGTCCTGTTTTATTAGGTGCGTCTTTGGGTATCGCGCGGCAACTGGGCGTTAAAGATGAAGTGGTCGGCGTGTTGTTCGGCGCGTTCTTGGCGGTCATCGGTTACTGGCTTATTCGCTTTTGTGAAAAAAGAAAATGGACATTCCCCGGCAGCAATTTCATTTTGATGTTACTGTCGATTGCGTCGGTCGGTTTTGTCTATACCAACACTTTGACTTACAAGCCTATGCTGCATTGGCATTTGTTGTATATTGATTCTTTCCTGCTGGCGACGCTTTGTGGCGCGGCAGCGCATATTGCCGGCGTGCATTTGTATGCCTGGCTGAAAAAGAAAAATGGCGGACATGCGCACTTTCCGTTTGAAAAAGTGGTGGTGCCTTTGTTGTGCGACATTTTGGTGTGTTACGTTTTTTGGGGCACAGATTTGTGCGCCTGTAAAGAAATAGAGATTTTAGGATAAAGGAGATGTTTATGAAGAAAGCGGCTTCCCTTAAAGAGTTTGTTGAACGCGTTGATGAGTCCAAAAAGAAAAATCCGAAAGATTTATCGTCGGATCAAGACCTGACTATCGCGATTATGAACTTGATTTCCATTGAGGAACATTTGATTTTCTCCGGCGCAAAAACCGGCAAAAACAAGTTCTATGACATGGTGCAAGATATCCGCGAATTGCGCAAAAACCTGATGTTACAAGTCATCCCGACGTATGAAGGGGAAGTGTGGTGCATTTCCAAACACTTGTTGGCCTCGTCCATGCGCTTGATGGAAGTGGGCACAAAACAACAAAGCATGGGCAACAAAGACAAGGCCTATCAGTTGTTTTCTCAGGCCTATGATTTGTATTGCCTGTTCTGGGGCCTGAATATGAATCTGGTCGACACCAAAGACGTGAAATGGGCTAACGACGATGTGGAAAAAACAGAACGTATTGCGCAGGCTTTACAATCTACCCGGATTCCGCACAAAGAAGAAACAGGCTTGTTCGGCAAAATAAAATCTGTCGTGCGTAAAGCGGTTGATTGCTGTATTGAATAATTACGCGTCTAAAAAACTTTGTAAAATCAAACTGGCGGCAATTTGATCGCGCAGGCGTTTTTGCTTGTTGCGCGATGCGTCCATTTGTCCGATTAAAAAGCGATCTGCGGCCGCCGAAGTCAAGCGCTCATCCCAAAAAAATATCGGCAATTGATATTTCTTTTCTAATTTTTTGGCCCAAGCGCGTGTCAGTTGCGCCTGTGATCCTTCTTGTCCGTTCATTTGGACCGGCAAGCCGACAACAAAGCCGCCGATTTTTCTATCGCCTAAAATGCGCGACAATTCATCCAGGGAAGAAACAATAGACAAAGGAGTCGCAATCATGCGTCCTAAATCAGACACCGCCACACCGATACGCTTTTGCCCATAATCTATGCCCACCAGCGCCGTTGCGGGCTCAACAGATTTCAAAAAATCGGAAATATCTTGTCTTTGCATTTTTTTCCTTTATAATATACGCATATTGTGTAGGAGTTTGAACGCAAATGCAAGTTAAAAATATTGTCCTGACATCAGATCACGCCGGCGCAGTTCTTAAACAGCAAATTGCTAAAGAATTAGCGACAAATTATCAAGTAACCGTTTTGGGTGCTACCAGCGAAGACGACAAGCAAGATTATCCTAAAATGGCAAAACAGGCCGCACAGGCGGTCAAGAAGCCCGATACGGCCGGCATTTTTATTTGCGGGTCGGGCATTGGCATGAGCATTCAGGCTAATCGTTATCCGTTTATTCGCGCAGCGCTTGTTTATACGGAAGAAGCGGCTAAATTGGCACGCCAACATAACGACGCTAATGTTTTGTGTTTAGGCGCTCGTCTGACAGACAAAAATACCGCCATGGCCTGCGTGCGCGCTTTTTTATCCACCGATTTTGAGGGTGGGAGACACATCCCGCGCGTTCAACAACTGGGAGAGCCTGTGTAATGCGCGCGTTGTCAGAAGATCCTGTTATTGCTCAAGCCATAGAAGCGGAAGAAAGACGACAAGAATCGACGCTGGATTTGATTGCGTCTGAAAACATCGCCTCACCCGCGGTCAGGCAGGCGCAAGGGTCTGTTTTGACCAACAAATATGCCGAAGGGTATCCGCAACATCGCTATTATCAAGGCTGTGAAAACATAGACACGATTGAAGCGTGTGCTATTGAGCGCGCCAAAAAATTATTTTCCTGTGCGTATGCCAACGTTCAACCTCATTCGGGAAGCGCAGCCAACGCCGCTGTTTTTATGGCTTTGCTGCAACCCGGCGATACCCTGTTAGGCATGGAATTGGGCGCGGGCGGACATTTATCGCATGGTGCGTCTGTGTCTTTTTCCGGCAAAACTTATCACGCCGTCGGTTATGGTGTGGATGACAAAGGTTGGATAGATTATGGACAAGTCAAAGCCTTGGCTGAACAGCATCATCCTAAACTGATTATTGCCGGCGGGTCATCGTATCCGCGCATTATAGATTTCAAAAAGTTCAAAGAAGTTGCGGCTTCCGTAGGCGCTTATCTGGTGGTCGATATGGCACATTTTGCCGGCTTGGTGGCTGGTGGTGTTTATCCGTCGCCTGCACCCTATGCTGATGTTATCACATCCACAACGCACAAAACATTACGCGGCCCGCGAGGCGGCTTGATTTTAACCAACAACCCTCAATTGGCGCGCCTCATCGACTCGGCAGTTTTCCCGGGCTTGCAGGGCGGTCCTTTGCCTCAAGTTGTCGCAGCCAAAGCGGTGGCGTTTCAAGAGGCGTTGTCGCCTGATTTTGCCCGCTATGCGCAACAGGTTGTCGCCAATGCTAAGGCGATGGCCGACACGTTACTGCAACGCGGTTTTTCTTTGACCACACAGGGCACAGATACACATGTGATATTGGTTGATTTGCGCGCACAAAATCTGACCGGCAAACAAGCAGCCGAGGCCTTGGAACAGGCCGGTTTGGTGTGCAACAAAAACTCTGTGCCGGCTGATACACAACCGCCGTCTATTACCTCGGGGATTCGGTTGGGCACACCATCTTTGACGACACGCGGCTTTAAAGAAGACGATTGTCGCGTGGTGGCGCGCATTGTTGCCGACGTGCTGGATACTTTGCAAACACAGCCGGATCATATCGCTACCATGATAAAAGTTGCGCAAGATAAAGTGCGCGAACTGACGTTACAATTCCCCATCAACACAAAAGGAGGTCTATGATGCGTTGTCCTTTTTGCGCTTACGAAGACACACAAGTGAAAGATTCCAGAACCGTTGAGGAAGGAGCGGCTATTCGTCGTCGGCGCATTTGCCCGCACTGCCATGCCCGCTTTACCACCTGTGAGCGCGTCCAGATTCGCGAAATGACGGTCATTAAAAAGAACAATTCGCGCGTACCTTTTGACAGGGAAAAACTGGCAAAATCTGTGTATGTCGCCACCAGCAAACGTCAATTTTCATCCGAAGATGTGGAACTGTTAGTCAATCAGATTCAACAAAAATTGGAACGTTTAGGCCAAGGGGAGATTTCCAGTGAACTGATTGGTCGCTATGTCATGCAGGCACTATTAGCCATAGACAAAGTGGCCTATATTCGCTATGCTTCTGTTTATAACAACTTTACCAAGGCGCAAGATTTTGAAGATTTTATCGCCTTGCTTAGACAAGAGAATCCAAAATGAAACCTTTTCAAAAACAAACTAATGCTCGCTTACATGCCGTTCAGGCCCTTTATGCGTTTGAAGTCAATCCGGACGCCGACACACGCTTGATTTATCAGTTTTTGCACCACGAAGTCGGACAAAATGTTGTCCAGGAAGACGCGGAAGGTCACGAAACAGAAGTGCCTTTGGACGATTTTGACCCCGCGTTATTTACGCAATTGGTCAAGACGGCCCAAGAAGAACGTTTTTCAACGATGCTCAACGCCTGTTTGTCTGACAATTGGCACAAAGATTACATCGATCCTATTTTGAAGGCTATTATTCGCACTGGTTTGGCCGAGGCTTTTTTGTATCCTGCAACGGACGCGGCCATCCTGATTAAAGAATACACCGACTTGGCGCACGCGTTTTACGACGGACCGGAAGTCGGCCTTGTCAATGCGGTCATGAGCAAAGCCATCCAGCAAATGCGTTCATAATTTATTGTTTCATCAAAGCGTAGCCTGCGGAGCGAACTGTCCGGATAATGTCCGGTTGTCCGTCGGCACACAGGGCTTTTCTCAAGCGTTTAATATGCACGTCTAGCGTGCGTTCTTCCACATGAATCGCGTCTCCCCACACCTGTTTTAACAACTCTTGACGCGAAAAAACTTTCTCGGGACACGAAGATAACGCCAGCAACAGGCGCCACTCCGTCGGGCCCAAATGAATGATTTTACCGGCGCGAATCACTTGCTTTTTAGCACTATCTATCTGCAGCGCACCGACCTGCACAGGCGCTTCCATCGGTTTGGGTTGAGCGCGACGCAATAAGGCTTTGATACGCGCGTGCAATTCGTCCAACGAAAAAGGCTTCGTCATATAATCATCCGTGCCCACCGACAGGCCGGACACCTTGTCAGAAATCTCGCCTCGCGCGGTCAGCATTAAAATCGGAATGTGTTTTAAGTTTTGATTTTGGCGCACACGCTTGCAAATCTCAACGCCTGACATATGCGGCAACATCCAATCTAACAATATCAGATCCGGCATTTGACTTTGAATCTCGGCCAACGCTTTGCCCCCATCCAGCACCGAGGCCACCTCGTAACCTTGTTGAGACAAATTGTATTGCAAGATGGTCTGCAAATTATCTTCGTCTTCTATAATCATAATTTTTGTCATAGGTCACCTCGTAACAAGCGCATGGCGCGGGCGCGATCCGGCGCGGACAAGACATAGGTGCCCGACACCAAAATATCGGCACCTGCTACGCGCGCCAAAACCGCTGTTTCCAAATTGATTCCCCCATCAACTTCGATTTGAAAGCCACGTCCGGCGGTTTTTAACTCTTTTAACTGTTTGATTTTTGTGATTTGGTTGGGCATAAAACTTTGCCCGCCCTTGCCCGGCTCAACCGTCATTACCAACACGCGGTTTAACAAAGACAGATAGGGCAGAATCTTTTCTGTTGCTGTGTTCGGTTTTAAACTTAACCCCGCATGGCATTTGTTATGATGTATATGCTCCAGCGTCTTGTAAATATCGCCCTGGCTTTCCACATGAATCGTAATATTGTCAGCGCCGGCTTGGACATAATCGTCTATGAGCGGCATCGGGTCCTGGACCATTAAATGCACATCCAACGGCACCGTCGCGTGCTTTTTAATTTCAGCCACACAATCCGGCGTAAAGTCGGTAGGATTCGGCACAAACTGACCGTCCATGACGTCTATATGTAAAAAGTCAGCGCCCGCATCGCAAAGGCTTTTAACCTCTTGCGGCAAGCGGGACATATCGGCAGCTAAAAGACTGGGGGCAACAAAAAACATGTATTCTCCTATTGAATCTTCGGATCCAATTCTCCTGTGCTATAACGTTGAGCCATTTTATCCAACGACAAAGGACGAATCGACGGCGCATGTCCGGCCGCGCCGAATTGTTCGTATCTTTCTTCACAAACTTTCTGCATAGTGGCCATCGCCGGTTTCAAGTATTTGCGCGGGTCGAACTCGGCCGGTTGAGAGGTAAAGACCTGACGAATCGCGCCGGTCAAGGCCAACCGCAAGTCCGTATCTACATTGATTTTGCGCACGCCGTTTTTAATGCCTTCCTGTATTTCCTCAACAGGCACGCCGTATGTTTGCGGAATCTGTCCGCCATTGGCGTTGATGATGTCTTGCAAATCTTGTGGCACAGAAGATGAGCCGTGCATTACTAAGTGCGTGTTCGGCAGTTTTGCGTGTATGCGCTTGATTGTGTCAATAGACAACACCGCTCCGTCCGGCTTGCGTGTGAATTTGTAGGCGCCATGAGACGTGCCGATGGCTACCGCCAACGCATCTACTTTTGTGGCTTTTACAAAAGCCACAGCCTCATCCGGATCGGTCAAAAGTTGCTTTTTGCTGATAGCGCCGTCAAATCCGTGTCCGTCTTCCTTATCTCCTTTGCCTGTTTCCAAAGAGCCGATACAACCTAATTCGCCTTCCACAGAGACGCCGACTTGATGCGCGGCATCCACCACCTGACGCGTTGTGCTGACATTGTAATCATAACTGGCCGGCTTGCCGTCAGGCGTCAAAGATCCGTCCATCATGACAGAGGTAAATCCGTTGGCTATGGCCGAAAAGCACACATCCGGCGTGGGTCCGTGATCTTGATGCACACAAATAGGCAAATGCGGATACATCTCAACCGCCGCCAACATCAAATGCTTTAATACCGCGTCATTGGCATAGGCGCGCGCGCCTTTACTGGCCTGAATAATGACCGGCGATTGCGTTTTGTCCGCTGCTGCTAAAATTGCCAAGACCTGTTCCATATTATTCACATTAAAGGCGGGGATTCCATAGTTATCCTCGGCCGCGCAGTCCAACAATTGACGTAAAGTAATTAAAGACATGTTATTCTCCTTTATTGTTTAATTTTTTAAGCTCTTTTAAGCGACAAAACAACAATTTGTTTTTGCCATAGACGCGTTCGCTGTCAGCTTCGAAATCTGTGGGAAATACGACATCTTCCTTGCTGGCCACTTCAACCACAATCGTTGTTTGCGTTGTCAGCCACCCGTTGTTTTTCAGCGCAATCAGCGCCTTTTCCCACAACTGCAGATAATAGGGCGCGTCCAAGAACACGATGTCGGCCGGCACAGAAGTAAAGGGCGGCAAAGCCGCGTCCAGCGCACAAATAACCGCGTTGTCCATCCCTTGCGTGTTTTGACGAATACAATCTAACGCTTCGGCGTTATTTTCTACAAAAAAGGCTTTTTTCGCGCCCCGCGACAAGGCTTCTATGCCCACCGCGCCGGTGCCTGCAAAGACATCCAAGAAAACGATATCTTGCCACTTTTGCCCTTTTTTCTTCAAATGCGCATTTAAAATGTCAAACAATGCTTCCCGCGTTTTATCCAACGTCGGACGCGTATTATCGCCTTTGGGAGCGACAAGTTTTCTGTTTTTATATTGACCGCCTACGACACGCATGATATTTGCTCCTTTATCACTTTTGAGGGGATTTCCTTGACCGCACCCGTCGGCAACAAGCCTAACTGGAAAGGACCATAGGCTATGCGAATCAGCCGGCTGACCGGATGATGAAAATGCGCCATCATCTTTCTGATCTCGCGATTTTTACCTTCTGTAAGTGTCAAGGTAACCCATTGATTCGTTCCGGAGCCTTGTTGTTCGTCTTTTTCAACAAGTGCCGGCGCATAGCGGACACCTTCGACCGTTATGCCTTTTTGTAATTGTTTGATTTGTTCGTCGGTTAAAGCGCCACGAATACGCACGCGATATTTGCGCTTCCAGCCCTGTGAGGGCGCTTCCAGCTTGTGCGCCAAAGCACCGCTGTTAGTCAAAAGCAACAACCCTTCCGAGTTTAGGTCCAGCCGTCCGACAGAAACCACGCGAGGCATATCTGCCGGCAATTTTTCGAAAACCGTCGGACGTCCTTGCGGATCTTTATACGTTGTCATCAAGCCTTTAGGTTTGTGATACAACCACAAGCGCACCGCCTCTTGCGGCTGCACAAGGTGGCCATCCACAACAATTTTATCCGTATCAGAAACAAAGAAGGCCGGCGTATCTATGCGCTGACCATTGACAGACACCGCGCCCTGCAAGATTTTTTCTTCCGCTTGGCGACGAGAACAAACGCCGGATCTGGCGATATATTTTGCGATTCTTTCTTTGCCTGGCTCCATAATTATGTTATTATAAGGCAATATAAGAAAAAAGGTATAAAAAAATGTATAAAACAATCGCCGACGCCGCTCTTCAAGAAGCTCAAAAGGCTTTTGACGCCAAAGAAATCCCTGTGGGCGCGGTTGTTTTTAATACAAAAACCTATCAAATCATAGCGCGAGGACACAATCAAACTATTACCAAATGTGATGTGTCAGCTCATGCGGAAATACGCGCCTTACAAAAGGCCTGTCAAAAACTAAAAACAACCCATTTGCAAGGTTATAGTTGCTATACCACGCTTGAACCTTGTGCCATGTGCGCGCAAGCGTTGGCGTGGGCAGGCGTGGATAAAGTGTTGTTCGGGGCGTATGATCCTAAATCCGGCGGCGTAGAACACAACGCGCGTGTGTTTAATCATACCCACCACAAGCCCGAAATTATCGGCGGACTGGAAGAAAAGAAATGTCAGGCTTTACTCACGCGCTTTTTTAAGGGGTTAAGAAATGGATGAGCCTGTTGTTTTTTCTGTGGGAGAAATCTCCACCCTGGTTCGTCAAACAATGGAGGGGGCTTTTCCGGAGGTGGCGGTGCGCGGCGAAGTTTTTGGAGCCAAGCGCAACAATTCCGGACATGTGTATTTTGCACTCAAAGACAAAGAAAACAGTTTAAGCGCGGTGTGTTGGCGCGGTAATGCCGAAACGGTTTTCCCCTTGTTAAAAGAAGGTTTGGAAGTTGTCTGTTATGGGCGTATCAGCGCTTATGGGGCCACCTCGCATTATCAATTGATTGTCTCCCGAGCCGAGCCGGCCGGACAGGGAGCCTTGCTACAACTGTTGCAAGAAAGAAAAGAAAAGCTGCAAAAAGAAGGGCTGTTTGATCCGGCGCGCAAAAAGCCTTTACCCTTTTTACCGTCGGTTATCGGTGTGATTACTTCGCCGACGGGCGCGGTTATTCGCGATATTATGCATCGCCTGGATGAAAGATTTGCCCGCCATGTTGTCTTGTGGCCCGTGGCTGTGCAAGGAGACGGTGCCGCCGAACAGATTTGTCAAGCAGTAAGCGGGTTTAACGCTATACCGGCCGAAGGGCTGTCTCTTCCTTCCGGTTTAGTGCCGCGCCCCAATCTTTTAATCGTGGCACGTGGTGGTGGCAGTCTGGAAGATTTGTGGTGTTTTAATGAAGAAAATGTGGCTCGAGCCGTGGCGGCGTCAGACATCCCTGTTATTTCGGCGGTCGGTCATGAAACAGATACCACTTTGATTGATTTTGTGTCCGACTTGCGCGCACCCACACCGACGGCAGCGGCCGAAATCGCGGTGCCTGTGCGCTCGGATCTGCAATCGCGCCTGTTACAACAAAAGCGGGCGTTGATAGATAAAACCTGCCACATTCTCCGCGAAAAGAAAGCGGCGGCGGAAACGCTGAAATATCGTATGCCGTCTTTAAGCTCAACTGTCGAACAATGGATTCAACGGCTGGATGACAAAGAAAATCGTTTGCGGATGGCGTGGAAAAATCTGTTTGGACAAGCGCAGGCGCGCCTAAATGCCACAAAAAACTTGCTGGACGCTGTCTCGTATGTGCGCGTTTTGGAAAAAGGTTTTGCGTTGGTTACCGACCACAAAAACAATCCCTTGACACGCGCCGAATCGATTATGCCCAACAAAACCATAACTTTGCACTTTGCCGACGGACAAATCAAGGCGCTGACGTTACCTCAACAACAGGAACTTTTTAAATGAAATATTTGTGGCTTTTTTTATTGTTGGCTTGCCCTGTTTTCGCAGAACAAGGACCTTTCCCGGCCTTTTTTACCCAAGGACAGTTGGTGTATGTGCCAGCAAGCAAAACCGACTCCTTGACGGTCGGCGATAAAACACTGACCCCCTTTAATAATCATTTTGTTTTTGGCGTGGGTCGAGACGTGACCGAGCCGGTGAAAATTATTTTTAATGGCACAACCTTTACCGTTCCTGTCAAAGCGGAAAAGTGGCCGACAGATTATGTGGATGGCGTGCCGCCGGAAACAGTTCAACCGCCGGCTAAGGCGCAAAAACGAATCAAAGCCGAAAGAGAAAAGTTGGCCAAAGCCCGCCAGCAATCGTCCGTGCAGGCATTGCCTTTGTGCTTTATCTGGCCCGTAGAAGGGCGTATTTCCGGTCGTTTTGGGTATCGGCGCGTATATAACAAAACCATTACAGGCTCATCGCACAGCGGAACGGATATTGCCGCACCAGCCGGCACGCCTATTAAAGCCTCGGCAAATGGCGTTGTCGTGTTGGCTGAGCCAGATTTATTTTACACCGGCGGCACAATTTTAATCGAGCATGGCTCCGGCTTGTTTTCCAGTTATTCGCATATGCAAAAGTTATATGTGAAAGAATCGGACAAGGTTAAACAAGGGGATATTATCGGTGAAGTTGGCGCCACAGGCCGCGCAACCGGCCCTCATGTTCATTTTGTGCTAGATTGGCAAGGCGTACGCGTCAATCCCGAAAATGTCTTGAAAAAAGACTGTTCTCTTTAATGCTTTTTCAAAAAGGCCAACAAAGATGTCAAGGCGGCAGGGGTTATGCCTGGCAAGCGTGATGCCATACCCAACGTTTCCGGACGCGCCTTGTTGAGGCGCTGAATCATTTCCGAAGACAGGCTAGCCACGCGCGCATAATCTATATCTTGAGGAATAGGAAACGATTCGTCTTTTTGGCAGGCCTCTATGTCTTGTTGTTGGCGCGCCAAATAGCCTGCATACTTGCTTTCCGTCATTAAAACATACATTAAAGATTGAGGCAGATGGGCATATTCCGGACACGCTTTTTTCACCTGCTCCCCATCTTCAATAAAGGCCAATTGTTCAAACAGGCTTTTTGACGGATGGATCGGCGTTGTATAGGTCAGTTGTTTGCGTTGTTGTGCGGTTAGGCGCTGTTTTTTCATTTGCGCTGATGTTTGCTCATAAAGTCTCTTTTTGCTTTCAAACAATTCCTGTCTTTCTTTACCGACACAACCAATCTCTATCCCTAAAGGCGTTAGGCGCAAGTCGGCATTATCCGCCCTCACAGACAGCCGGTATTCCGCGCGCGAGGTAAAAAGCCGATAGGGCTCATCTATGCCAAAGGTGCAAATGTCGTCTATCATCACGCCGATATAACTGTTGGTGCGGCTGAGCGTGAAGTTTTTGCCCGTTTTAAGTGCTTTCAGCGCGGCATTGACACCAGCTATAAGCCCTTGTCCGCCGGCTTCCTCATAGCCGGTTGTTCCGTTGATTTGACCGGCCAAAAACAAACCGGAACATTGTTTTGTCTCTAACGTTCTGTATATTTGACGCGGATCCACAAAATCATATTCTATCGCATACGCATAGCGAATCACTTTAACGTTTTCCAAGCCGGGAATCGTGCGCAAAAAGGCGTCTTGCACATCCACAGGCAGTGAAGTTGATATGCCATTCGGATAAATAGACGGACTGTCCAGCCCTTCCGGCTCCAAGAAAATATGATGAGATGTGCGCGAAGCAAAGCGGACTATTTTATCTTCTATGCTGGGACAATAACGCGGTCCGACAGATTTAATTTGTCCGGAATACATGGGCGCTTTGTCCAGGTTATCACGAATAATTTTATGTGTTTCTTGAGTTGTGTGTGTGATATAGCAAGGCACTTGGCGCTGGGTTGTCTGAAATGTGGTATAAGAGAAAAATACCGGCTCCATGTCCCCGTCTTGTCGCTGTGTTTGTGACCAGTCAATTGAATCTCTTTCCAGACGCGCCGGCGTGCCTGTCTTCAACCGCGACACGGTTAAGCCCAATTTTTTCAAATCGTCCGTCAAAGTTGTGCAGGCCGGATCTCCATAGCGACCACCCTGTGTTTTTACCGGCCCTTGATGCATCAGCCCGTTAAAAAAAGTGCCTGTTGTTAAAACAACAGCCGGCGCATAAAACCGCGCCCCATCGTCTGTTTCAATGCCCTGTATTTGTTTTTTATCGTATAACAGGTGAGCCACTTGCCCTTCTTTAACCGTCAGACGCGGATAGGAGAGCAGGGCTTTTTGCATTTCTTTTTGATAGATTTTTTTGTCTTCTTGCGCGCGAAGCCCCTGCACAGCCGCGCCTTTTGAGGCATTGAGCACACGAAATTGTATGCCGGCTTTGTCGGCAATTTTGCCCATCAGCCCGTCTAACGCGTCAATTTCACGAACAACCGTGCCTTTACCCAAACCGCCAATAGCCGGATTGCAAGACATATCGCCTATGGAACTGATTTTATGAGTCATTAAAAGCGTTTGTGCGCCCATGCGTGCAGCGGCCGCAGCGGCTTCACAGCCGGCATGTCCTCCGCCCACAACAATGACATCATACTTTTCCATTTATTTTCCTATGCAAAATGTCGAAAACACTTGATCCAAAATCTCATCCACCCGAACATAACCTGTTATTTCGCCCAGCAGGCGTATGGCTCTATGCAAGTGTTCGGCAATCAGTTCTATCTCTGAGGCTTTAAGGGATTGTTGCAGACTTTCACAACATTTTTGTAGTGTTTCTTTGTATCTTTCATGTGTCAAAAAGGGTGTTGATGAGGACATCATGTCAACCACTTTTTTGCGCAACTTGTTTTGCAAAACATCTATATTTTTGCCTGTTTTAGCACTGATACACAGTCCGTCGTGTTCTTTTTTATCTCCCTTGTTATAGACAATCAGCGCGCAGGGATGTTTTTGCACCCATGCCGGTATGACTTGCGCCTTTTGTGTGCTGTCCATGACATAAATCAAAATATCTGACTTCTTGACATAGTCTTTCGCGCGGCGAATACCTTCTTTTTCAAGACTGGCCTGTGTTTTACGCAACCCGGCCGTATCGGCAATAATGACCGGATAGCCTTCTAAATCAACTTGAGCCTGAATTACGTCGCGTGTTGTGCCGGCTGTGGTCGATACAATCGCCACATCTTTTTTTAACAAAGCATTCAACAAACTCGATTTGCCGACATTAGGTTCGCCAGCAATCACACACAATAACCCTTGTGCCAGTTTTAAGCCTTTTTCGCCTTGTTCAATGTGCTGATGTATTTGATTGAGTAATTTTTGAATATCTGCCGCGTATTGGCCGGTAATTTCTTCTTCCGGAAAGTCAATATAGGCTTCAACTTGAGCACATATTTTAATCAGGTCTTGACGCCAGTTTTGATAAATCTGACCTAATTCGCCGCCCATTTGGCGCATTGCCCAACGCGCCTGCTCTTTTGTTTGAGAGTGAATCAGATCCAACAGACCTTCTGCCTGTGTTAAATCCATCTTATTGTTGTAAAGTGCTCGGCGCGTAAATTCTCCCGCCTGAGCCATGCGACAGCTCGGACAAGCCGACATATCCTGTAAAATCTGTTGTATCACGGCGCGCGAGCCATGACATTGTATTTCTGCCACATCTTCCCCAGTAAAACTGTGTGGTGCCGAATAATAAATAACAATAACCTGATCTGTTTTTTCTTTACCACTGATCCAATATGTCATATGTGCATAACGGGCTTTGTATTCTTTTAATAAGGTATGTTTTTTTAGGACGGACTTGACTTGCGGGCCACTGATGCGTATAACCGCTATGCCCGCTTGTCCCAAAGCCGTTGATGGCGCAAATATTGTCTCTGTCATTAGTTATTCATAGATTCAAAGAAGTCGTGATTGTTCTTGGTTACTTTTAATTTATCAATCAAGAACTCCATAGCCTCTGTGGCGCCCATCGGCATCAAAACGCGCCGCAGTAACCACATTTTCGGCAAATCATTTTTATCTACCAACAATTCTTCTTTACGTGTTCCCGATTTTGTCACATCGATAGCCGGGAAAATACGCTTGTCAGATACTTTTCTGTCCAGAATAATTTCACTGTTGCCAGTGCCTTTGAACTCTTCAAAAATAACTTCATCCATCCGAGATCCCGTATCAATCAAGGC